>CALJUJ010000443.1 GCA_937975525.1 uncultured bacterium | reverse complement strand
CCGGTCTGCGTGATGCCGGTCACCCGAATCAATGGTTCCGACATCGGCGACGGGAAGCCGGGGCCGGTCGTCGCACGACTGCAGTCCGCATGGAGTGGACGCGTCGGCCTCGATGTCGCAGTTCAGATCCGCGACGGCGCTGCGCGGATGGCGATGCTCGACATCTTCGAGGTTCTCGGCGCCCAGCACCCCGACGTCGAGCGCTACCGTGCCGAGCTCGGCAAGGTTCTCTTCAGCTGAGCCAACGGCCGATCGAGGAGCGCGACCCATGTCCGGGAACACCGAGGCCACGCGCGCAGGCGCGCCCCTTACCGACATCGTTCGGCTCATGCGTCCATCGCAGTGGACGAAGAACGCAGTCGTCTTCGCCGCCCTGATCTTCTCGAAGCACCTCTTCATCCTCGAGGACGCGCTCGCGGTGCTCGCCGCTTTCACCGCGTTCTGCTTCGTCGCCAGCGGCGCGTACGTGATGAACGACCTGCGTGACTGCGAGCGCGACCGCGAGCATCCCAGCAAGCGCCTGCGGCCGCTGCCGGCCGGGCGGGTCGCGAAGGGCACCGCGGTAGTGTTGTCGGCGGGCCTCATGGTCGCCGGCTTGGCGGTCGCCGCGATGCTCGGCACGGCGTTCGGGGTGATGCTCGCCGGCTACCTGCTGCTGCAGTTCGCGTATACGTACTGGTTGAAGGAGATCGTCATCCTCGACGTCATGGCGATCGCCGCCGGGTTCGTCATTCGCGCCGGCGCCGGGGGCGTCGTCATCGACGTTCCCGTCTCCCCCTGGCTGATCATCTGCACCTTCCTGCTGATGCTGTTTCTCGGGTTCTCGAAGCGCCGCCACGAGCTCACGCTGCTCGACGATCGGGCGACGGATCATCGGGCGAGCCTGCGCGAGTACAGTCCGTACTTCCTCGATCAGATGATCTCGGTGGTGACGGCCTCGACGGTGGTCGCCTACGCGATCTACACCGTTTCGCCCGAGGTGCAGGAGAAGCTCGGTACCGACCTCCTGTACCTGACGATCCCCTTCGTGCTCTTCGGGATCTTCCGCTACCTCTACCTCGTGCACCGGCGCGAAGAGGGCGGCAATCCCACGCAGATCTTGCTGAGCGACAAGCCGTTGCTCGCCGACGTTCTCATCTGGGTGGCGACCGCCGCGCTGCTCCTCTACGTGTGAGCGGCGCGGCGGCCTACCGTCAATTCAGCTGATAGGTCGCGCGCACCGACAGCTGGTCGCGATCCTTGAAGAAGCCGATGCCCTGGAACTCGCCGCCGATGAGCGCGAGCTTGGCCGAGAACAGCAGCGAATCGCTGAAGCGGTAGCGCGCCTCGGGAAGGGCGGCCCAGGTGCCGCGGCTGTGCAGGATGCCGGTGAAGCCGAGGAAGATCTTCCCGTGCCGCCACTGGTTCTCGAGGTGCACGTTGAGGAAGGCCTCGACCTGCTCGAGCGGAACGAAGTCGCCGACGTAGTCGCCGCGCCCACCGGGACGCCGCTGGCCCACCGAGAAAAAGTCCTTTTTGTCGGTCTCGTCGAGGTTGTAGCTGCCGACGACGGAGGTCGACATCAGGAAGGCGTTGGCCGGATTGAGCGCCCGAATGAAGAAGAAACGATCGACGCCGAGCTCCCAACGGATGACGTCCTGCACCGGCACGCTACCTTGGTGAAAGAGCACGTCGAGCCCCGCCCGCGAAGCGGCGTCCTCCGAGGCACCGAGGTTGATCGAAGGGACGAAGCCCGGCTCGTTCTCGAAGAACTCGACCTCGGCTCGAATGATGCTGTCGAGAGGTTCGAAGAAAAAGGAATCGGCGATACCGTACACCGACGTGAGCTTGTGCACGGTCTCGGTCACGAAGAGAAACGGCTTGGAGCTGCTGTCCTGCCGGGCGATGCGCACCGATCCGAGCGACCGGGCGACCGGCTGGCTCGGGAAGTGCGTGTAGAACCAGGTGCTGAAGGTATGGTTGCGGGCGATGACGGTCTGGAAACGGAAGCCGTAGCGGCTGTTGTCGAAGTTCTTCTCCGGCTGTCGGTCGAAGAGCACGAATTGATGGCTGGTGACGGCCCCTTCGAGCAACTCGTTGATGGTGTTCTGCGGGTCCTGGCCACGCGGCGAGTATGGGCTCGCGGTGAGCGGCGGGACGATGCCGGTATTGGTGTCGATCCAGCCGGGCACCCAGTACGCCTCGATCGAGCCGCTGGCGAACGGGCCGATGTTCTCGAAGAGGTTGTAGCTCGCGCGGATCGTCCACAGCGGAATGCGGGCTTCTTCCAGATCCGTGAACGCTCCGGGGGGCCCGGCGGTCACGTCGAACGGGTTGTTCTGGTCGAGGAGGGCGATCGTGTCGGCTTCGCCCCAGGAGATGGCCTGGCGCCCGATGCGGAAGAAGACGGGGCCGTTGCTGTAGCTCAGGTACAGCTCGTTGACGCGCTCGCGGCTGGCGAAGATGTCGCGCGGCTCCTGGAGCTCGGCGCCGGGGAACACCTCGCCCAGGGAGCCGAGAGGCCGATTGTCCGCGGTCACGCAGGCGCCACGGCCGCCGCGCATCGGACAGTTGAATTCTTCCCCGCGGAGGAAGAAGGCGTTTTCGCCGATCGGGTTGGGATAGCCGGTATTGACGTTGCGTTGGGTGCGGTTGAACTGGCTCGACCCGTAGTCGTAGATGCCGTCGTAGAAGCCCCAGGCGGCAATGCGAAAGCTGAAGTCGTCCGGCTCCAGCCAGCCGAGCCCGTTGCGGCCCATCCACTTCGTGTACTTGGTGAGCTTGGCATCCAACTCCGGATTGTAGAAGTTGCGGTGCTGGACGAGCTGCCCGGTCTTCGTCGTCGGTACGGTGTCGACGTTCGAGTCTTCGAGTCGAATGCTGACCTGGCTGTACACCCGCGCCCGGAGCGCGATGTCTCGATCCTCGTCGAGGTAGATCGCCGGCGCCGGCCGAGCGCCGGCAAGTGCCATCGTGGCGGCGACCATCCACCACCCCGAAAGCCGCGTCCTGAGAAGCCTCATGCCGCCCCCTTGTCCGATGTTGGAACGGCTTCTAGTCCGGGCTTCGAAAGCGAGTCAAGGCAGGACGGCAGTAGGGTCGCGTCTCAACCCTGCTCTTGTTTGGGCAAGAGGGGACGGTCCCCATGGCCGCGTAGCGGCCCGTAGGGTGCTGGCGCACCGTGGGGACCGTCCCCCCGGTGCGCCAGAATCAAGCGGAGACACTACGGGCAGAAGGAGGGTCGGGGCGGCGTGCCGGCGGGGCCGTCGTCGCGCGCCACGGGTCGGGAGCCGT
>CALJUJ010000442.1 GCA_937975525.1 uncultured bacterium | reverse complement strand
GATCCCACCGTCGGCTTTCGTCTCGTGATTCCGCGACCGAACTGGATGTGAGGCGATCAGCGGCCGCGCTGCGGGGGAACCCGTGACACCGCCGCGATGCGTTCGTCCAGCGCCGCGATCTGAGCGGAAGTGAGGTGGCGCTGGTGGCCGCCGATACGCCCTTCGCGGGCCTTCAGTGCGGCAGGGTTCGTCCGATCCGCGCGGGTGGTCACTTCGCGCCGTTGCATGGCGGCAAACGAGGCCCAGGCGACTGCGTCGGCGATCGTCGACGTGGCAACCGAGGTACCGAGGAATTCGAGCACGGTGGCGAGGACGGCAGCGGGGTCGGCGTGCATCTCTTCGTAGCGGACCTCCAGGAAGCCTGCCGGGACGTCCGCGTTGGCGCGCCAGATCTCGCCGTAGGCGACGATCGTCTCGACGCCTCCCTCGCGTACTTCGACGTAGTCGTCGAGCGAGCCCGGGTACGCGCGGTCGCGATCGTGCTTCTGGAAATAGCCGGAGACCAAGGTGTCCTTCGCGTCGCGTGTCAGGAGAACGATGCGCTTGTGCCTGTACTCGGTCTTGGTCGTCGCCAGCGCCTCCGGTGCCTTCCAGAAGGGGTCGTCTTCGTGGATCACCTGCAGTCGCAGCGGCGGGCCGCTGCCATCGAGTTCCCAGGCGCGGTCGATCATGGTGCGCAGCCAGGTGCGACCCGACTTGGGGAACGACACGAGGCATGCGTCGGCCCGCAGATGCTGCACCCAGGCCGACAGACCACGGAGCGTCAGCGCGTGGTAGGCGCGCGGGTAACGGCGCTTCAGCCATTTCGGTGAGCGCGGCGCCGATTCGCGCTCGAAGGTGAGTGACCGGCGGAGGATGTGCTTGCGGAGGCCTGCCGCGAGACAAGCGGGATCGGCGAGCTCGCGCAGCAGTCGAGGGGCGCCGGTCGCCACGTCTCAGCTCCCGAGGGAGTCGCGGACCGCCTCGATCACGTCGGCGACATCGCGATCGCTGAGGTTGGCGGCGAGCGGAAGCGAAAGCGTACGGTCCGATACGTAGGTCGCGTGGGGCAGGTCTTCCGGCGCGTAGCCGAGATGCTTGCGGTAGAACTCGTGCAGGTGCACGGCGACGAAATGGATGCCGGTACCGATGTTGCGTGCGTGCAGGCGCGCGCGGAGCTCGTCGCGGTCGATTCCCGCGCGTTCGCGATCGACGAGGATGGTATAGAGGTGGCGAGCGTGCACGGTAGCGGGCGCTGCGTCGGGCGGCAGCGCGATCGGCAGGTCGGCCAGCTCGCGATCGTAGCGTGCCCAGATCTCTGCTCGGCGTGTCAGGTTCGCGTCGATGCGTCGAAGTTGGTGCAGACCGATCGAGGCGGCGACATCGGTCATGTTGTACTTGTAGCCTGGTGCCAAGACCTCGTAGTGCAGCGCGCCTCCTTTCTGGTGGCGCCTCCAGGCGTCGAGGCTGAGGCCGTGGAGCGCGGTCGTCCGCAGGCGGGCGGCCAGCTCTTCGTCGGCGAGCGTGATCATCCCGCCTTCGCCGGTGGTGACGTTCTTCGTAGCGTAGAAGCTGAAGCAGGTGAGGTCACCGATGCTGCCTACCTTGCGGCCGCGATCGCGTGCTTCGATCGCATGCGCCGCGTCTTCGACGACCGCCATTGCGTGGTTGCGGGCGACCGCGGTGATCTCCTCCATCGGGCATGGTCTTCCGGCGAAGTGCACGGGGAGCACGGCGGCGACCTCGACGCCGCTGCGGCGATGCCGCGGACGGCGCCCCGGGCTGCGGTCGCATTCCTCGTACAGGAAGCGCTCGAGACCTTCGGCCGCGAGGTTCATGGTGCGCGGATCGATGTCGATGAAGAACAGCTCGGCACCGCGGTGAAAGACGACGTTGGCGGTCGACGCGAACGTGAGTGGGCTGGTGACCACGCCCGTGCCGGGACCGACGCCGACGCTCATCAGCGACAGGTGCAGAGCCGCCGTACACGAGCTGACGGCGACCGCGCACGGCACCTCGCAGTACCTTGCGAAGTCCGCCTCGAAGGCTGCGGTCTTCGGGCCTGTGCCCAGCCAGCCCGACCGCAGCGTGGCGACGACCTCGTCGATCTCCGTCTGCTCGATCTGGGGCCGACCGAAGACGAGGTAGCTATCGCGCATATGACTCCGGCGTCCCCCTGCATCTCGATGGGGCAGCTGCTGACGAGGCCATACCCCGATGCTGAGCTTTCCTCGACGGCAAGGCAAACACGGTAGCTGTCCCGAGGCGACGATCTCGTGGCTCCGCGGTCGTTCGGGATGAAAAGCGGTGCCTACCCTGCCAAGATCACGTCATGCGCAAGGTAGCCGTCGCCGTCCTCGTCGTGATCGCCCTCCTCGCTGCCGTGGCATACGTGTTCCTCAACCTCGACGCCTACATCGAGCAGAATCGCGAGTGGCTCGCGGCGCGAGCATCCGAAGCAGTCGGTCGGGAGCTGCAGTTCGAAGACGTGGGCGTCACTCTCCGTGGCGGCCTCGGCGCGAGCGTTTCCGGGCTGCGTGTCGCGGAAGAGGAGGGATTCGGTGACGCACCTTTCCTCGAAGTCGACAGCGCACGCGTCCTCGTCAATCCGTGGGCGGCGCTCCGCGGCAGCTACGAGGTCACCGAGGTCGTTCTCGACCGGCCGCGGATTCGCCTGGTCCGCACCGGGCGTGGTTTGAATGCGGAGAGCCTGGGCGAGCGTGGCGGCCGCGCGCCGGGAAGTGAAACGCCGCCGCTGCCGCTGCTGGTCTCGGTGTTGCGCATCGACGACGGCAGCATCCGCTACGTCGATCGCACCTCCAGCCCGGCGCGCGAGCTGGAGATCGCCGCGGTCGATGTGAGCGTCGCGGGGTTCGGATCCGGGAAGGCGACGCGCGTGGATCTCGCCGCCCGGGTCCTCGCCACCGATCGGCAGGACCTGCAGGTGACGGGAACGGTGGGACCGGTCGACCTCGCGGCGCCTGCGACCGCGGCGCTCGACCTCGACCTCGAGATCGGGCCGTCGTCGATCGATGAGTGGAAGGCGGCGCCCGTGCTCGCCGGAGCGATCCCGGCCGCGCTGAGCTCGTCCGACCCGATCGTGCTGGTGGCCGCGATCGACGGCACCGTCAGCGCGCCGCGGGTTGCCGTCGCGATCGACGCAGAAGCGGCGGCAGTGAGCTACGGCGAAGTGTTCCGCAAGCCCCGCGGTGCTTCCTTGAGCATGCGGGCGACACTCTCCGAAGCCGAGGGCCGCATCGAGGTCGGCGATGGTCGCGTCGAAGTCGGCGAGGCGGTCGTGAAAATCGCCGGCCACGTGCGCACCGGTGCCGCGACGACGTTCGATCTTCGCGTCTTCGGTGAAGAAGCCCCGATCGCAGCTTGGCAGGAGCTTCTGCCGATGCTGGCGGACTACGAGGTCGCCGGCAGTGTCGCTCCCGACCTGCGACTGAGCGGTCGCGGCACGCCCGAGCTCGCGGGTTCGCTTGCGCTTGCCGGCGTCGAGCTGCGCCGCGGCGATTTGCAGGTCACCGACCTCGACGCCGTGGTGCGGCTCGCGGGCACGCGTCTGGCGCTACCGCGCACGGACTTTCGCTGGAATGACGCGCCGACGTCGATTGCGGCCGAGATCGACCGGGCCACCGAGAGCTGGTCGATCTCGGGCGAGGTCGCCGACCTGGTGTTGGCGCCGGTGCTCGGCGAGCTCGCGCCCGAGGCGGCGCGGCTGCTGGAGGGACGACTCGACGCCGACTTGGAGCTGCGCGGTCGCGGCACGCGTTGGTCGACGGTGCGCGACTCGTTGACGGGAAACGGGCGGGCTGACTTGCGCGACGGGGTCTTGCGCGATGTCAACATCGGCGAGGAGGTGTTGTCGGCGCTGACCGGAGTGAAGGGCTTGACGGGTCTGTTGTCACCGCAGCTGCGCGCGGCGCACCCGGGACTGCTAGAGACCGACGATACCCGCTTCGAGGAACTCGGCGGCCGGCTTCGCATCGCCGGCGGCAAGGTGGCGACGGAATCGCTGGTGATGGCGGCGCGGGATCACCGGGTAGAGGGATCGGGTTGGTTCTCCCTCGTCGGCGCGGTCGACTTTCGGGCCGACCTGCTCGCCTCGCGCGCGTTGACGGACGATCTGGTCGGTGCGGTTCGCGAGCTCGGTGCGCTCGTCGGGCAAGATGGACGGATGCGCATTCCTTTCGAGATGCGCGGCACCCTTCCGGAAGCACGCCCGCAGCCCGACGTGGCCCACGTCGTGGGCAAGCTGGGGCGTTCGGCGATCGAGAGCGGTCTGCAGCGTCTGCTCGGGCGTGGCGACGACGAGTCGGCGGAGGAAGGAATGCCGACGCCGACGCCGCGGGCCGAGCAGAAGTTGATCGAGCGCGGCCTGGAGACTCTGTTCGGACGCTGATGGGCGAGCTTGCGTGCTCGCGGCGCAGCGTTCATGCTCCGCCCATGCGCAATCGGAAGGCGGCGAGCGCCTTGCTCGCAGGAATTCTGTGCGCCGGCTGCGCCGCGAGCCGGCCCGTCCTCTATCCCAATGCGCAGCTGCAGCGTGACGGCGACGCAGCTGCACAGCAAACCGTGGACGAATGCATGCGCCTGGCGGAGGGCTACGTGCCAGAAGGCGGCGCGGATGCGACCGCCGCGCGCGACATGGCGGGCCGCACCGCGGCCGGAGCAGCTACGGGGGCGGCGACCGGCGCCGTAGCCGGCGCGATCTATGGTGATGCGGGCCGCGCGGCGGGTGCGGGAGCCGCAACCGGCGCGACGGCCGGGTTCATGTCGAGCTTGTTCGGGCTGTTCGGCGCGCGCGGCCCGAGTCCGACCTACC
>CALJUJ010000441.1 GCA_937975525.1 uncultured bacterium | reverse complement strand
TACGGCGACCACCGAGATCGACACTCTTTCCCTACACGACGCTCTTCCGATCTCGCCGCCGGCGCCGACGCGGTCATCGACGCGACCGGCAAGGTCGTCGCTCCCGGCTTCGTCGACATCCACACCCACCTCGATGCCCAGGCCTTCTGGGACACGACGCTCAGCCCGTCGCCGCTCCACGGCGTGACCACGGTGATCGGCGGCAACTGCGGCTTCAGCATCGCGCCGCTGGTGCCCGACGGCGCTGCGTACCTCATGCGCATGCTCGCACGCGTCGAGGGTATCCCCCTCGAGACGCTCGAAGCCGGCGTGCCGTGGAGCTGGCGCTCGTTCGCCGACTACCTCGGAGCGCTCGACGGCCGCCTCGCCCTCAACGCCGGCTTTCTCGTCGGCCACTCGGCGCTGCGCCGCTGCGTCATGGGGCCTGCCGCCGTCGGTGCAAGCGCCGATGCCGCGCAGACGGACGCGATGGTCGCGCTGCTGCACGAATCGCTCGACGGCGACGGGATGGTGTTGTCCTCGTCGTGGGGGCCGGCGCACCACGACGGCGCCTGCTACCCGGTGTCTTCGCGACACGCAAACGCCGCGGAGTTGGTCGCGCTCTGCGGGGCGGTGCGCGATCACGCCGGAACGACGCTGGAGTTCATCCCCGGCGTCGGTCGCTTCAGCGACGAGCAGGTGGACGTGATGGCGGCGATGTCGACGGCCGCCGACCGCCCGCTCAACTGGAACGTTCTACAGGTGAACGCGCACGATCCCGAGATGTCCCGCAGCCAGCTGCAGGCCTCCGACGCGGCGCGTGCGCGCGGCGGCCGGGTGATCGCGCTCACCCTGCCGCAGGTGCTGACGATGCGCCTGAACCTGATCAGCGGCTTCGTCTTCGATGCGCTCCCGGGATGGGCGAAATTGATCGGACTACCCCTCGACGAGCGCAAGAAGGCCTTTGCCGACCCCAACCTGCGGCGCGAGCTCGACGAGCGTGCCAACGCGCCCGAGGCAGGCTTGTTCCGCTTCTTCGCACGTTGGGAGCGCCTCGTCGTCGACCAGGTGTTCGCGCCGGAGAACGAGGCTCATCGCGGCCGCACCGTCGGCGAGATCGCCGCCACTACCGGCAAGCAGCCGTTCGATGCCATGCTCGATCTCGCCCTCTCGGACGACTTGAAGACCTCCTTCATGCCGCCGATGCCGGGCGACGACGACGAGAGCTGGAGGCTGCGCAACGACGCCTGGCACGACCCACGGACGGTGATCGGCGCTTCCGACGCCGGCGCACACCTCGACATGATCGACACGTTCACGTTCACCACGACGTTGCTCGGCCGCGCCGTGCGCGAGAAGCGCCTGCTGCCGATCGAAGACGCTGTCCACCAACTGACGGACCGCCCCGCCCGCCTCTACGGGTTGCGCGAACGCGGGCGCCTGGAGCCCGGGTGGCATGCCGACGTGGTCGTCTTCGACGCGGCGACCGTCGGACCGCGACCGGTCGAGGTGCGCAGCGATCTCCCCGGGGGTTCGAGCCGACTCTACGCCGAAGCGGACGGCATCGATCACGTTCTCGTCAACGGCGTCGAGATCGTGCGCCGCGGCGAGCTCACCGCGGCGCGCCCGGGCACGATCCTGCGCAGCGGGCGCGACAGCGCGACCGTGCGCGTCGACGATTTCTGAAGCGAGCCTGGCCCCAAACGAGAGGTGAAAGCGTGATCCCAACCGAAGCACATCGCATCGCCCGCGCCTGCAAGGGCTTCATGGACGACGACGAAGGCGTGCGCCTGTACGAGCTGGCGCTCACCGCGGCGCGCCTCGGCCCGGTGCTCGAGGTCGGCAGCTACTGCGGCAAATCCTCCGTCTACCTCGGCAGCGGCGTGCGCGAGGCCGGCGGCCTGCTCGTCTGCGTCGACCACCACCGCGGCTCGGAGGAGCACCAACCGGGCGAAGAGTACCACGACGCCGACCTCTACGACGCCGAGCTCGGGCGCATGGACAGCCTGCCGGTGCTGCGCCGTACGCTGTACCGGGCGGGTCTCGAGGACATCGCCGTTCTCCTCGTCGCGCCGAGCATTCGCGCCGCCGCCGTCTGGGCCAAGCCGCTGGGCATGTTGTTCATCGACGGCGGCCACAGCCACGAGGCCGCGCATGCCGACTACGAGGCGTGGACACCCCACGTCACGCGCGGCGGTATCCTCGCCATCCACGACCTGTTCCCCGACCCGGCGACCGGCGGTCAGGCGCCGATCGAGATCTACCGGCGCGCACTCGCCAGCGGCGACTACGAGGAATTGCCGACGACCAAGACGTTGGGCGTGTTGCGGCGCCGTTGAGCAGCCGCGCCGCTACTCGGCGAGATCGCGAAAGAAGGAGCTCGTCGCCGAGCGGGCGTCGAGCGTGTCGGCGGCGAGAAGCACTGTCGCGGCGGTCCACGAAGGACGCTCCGGCGGCCACCGCAGCTCGCTCGGATAGGAAATGCCCATCCAGTAGCCGCCGTCCTTGCAGCGCAGACGCTGCACCCAAGCGAAGAGGGCTCGCGCCTGCTCGCCGAGATCGCAGGCTTCGAGCGCCATCACCAACTCGCAGGTCTCGGCCACGGTGAACCACGCGCGGTCGGCCACGCAGCGGCAGCCGACGCCTTCGCCGATGAACACGCTGCGCTCGCTCTCCAGCCGGACGCGGGCGGGCTCGCCGCGCAGCGCACCACCGAGAACCGGGTAGTACCAGTCCATCGAGTAGCGACCCGGCCCCTCGGGCACCGAGGCATCGCGAAATACGTGCGGGCGCTCGCGCAGGACGACGCCGAGCTCGCGCCGGGTCTCGTCCCATTGCGGACGCTCGCGGCCGAGGACGCGAGCGATGCGGCGAGCGCAGACGAGGCTACCGTGGATCGAGGCGCAGCCGGTGATCAGCGGCGCGCGCCAGACGCTGCCGGACGGATCCACGGCCCAATGGATGGTGCCGTCGGCAGCGCGCATGCGCATGACGAAATCCAGCGCCCGCTCCAACGTCGGCCACATCGCCTCGAGGAAGGCGGCGTCGTCCGCCGCCAGGTAGTAGTGCCAGAGCCCGGTAGCGAGATAGGCGGCATGATTCGTTTCGTGGGTCGCATCGATCAAGCCGGCGGCGTTGCTGGAAGCCGGCCACCCGCCGTCGGACTCCTGGGAGTCGCGCAGGAACTCGAACGCGCGCCGCGCCTCGGTGAACCATCCGGCAGCGGTCAGGCCCATGGCACTGTGGATGTGATCCCATGGATCCATGCGCCGCCCGTGGAACCACGGGATCGCGCCGTCCTCACGCTGGTGCGCGGCCACCCACGCCGCCGTCTGCTGCACTGCCTCGGCTGACAGCACGGGCTCCGGCAGCGTCGCCGTGACGGTGTCCGTGGCCTGCAGCCGTGCCTCGCTTCTCTGCATCACGCGCCTACCCTCCGCTCACGCCGCCGACGGCTTGCGGGCGTAGAAGACCTCGCTCTTACCGGCCAATGCGTCGACGATCGGCGTCAACGTCCGCAGCACGAGCGGCTTGTCGAACATCTCCCACACCAACATCCGATGATAGAGCGCGACCAGGAAGTTCGGCTCGGCGTCGAGACCGAACAGGCACTTCAGCCACCAGTAGGGCGCGTGCAGGCCGTGCGCGTAGTGACCATCGAACACCGCCATGCCCCGCCCGCTCAGCTTCGCCGGGATCTCGCCACCGGAGTAGATGCGCACATGCCCTCCGGGCTGGTTCTGGTACTCCGTCGACAGTGCCCAGCACACCGCCTCGGGCCAATAGCGCGGGACGGAGACGGCGAGCACGCCGCCCGGCTTGAGGATGCGGTCGATCTCGCCGATGGCGTCGTCGTCGCGGTGCAGGTGCTCGAGAATCTCCGACGCGATGATGCAATCGAACGCCCCATCGGGGAACGGCAAGTGGTAGATGTCGCCACGAACGACGAGCCACTCCCCCGCATCGGCCGCTGCCCGGCACAGGGCCTGCGGATCCTCGTCCATCTCGACGAGCGAGCGACGCGTCTCCGTCACTTCGTGCTCGCCGAGGTCGAGAGCCACGGCATCGACCCCCGCGAGCAGTCGCGTGCCGCGAATGTGTCGTCCCTCGCCGCAACCGAGATCGAGCACGCGGCTGCCGGGCGCGAGGTCGAGCTTGTCGAACTCGACGGTCAGCATGCCGCGCGCAGTGCTCCCGCCGATGCCGGGCGACGGCGCTCGATCGCCTCGCGGTAGACGCCGACGGAGAGCTCGGCAGCCCGCTTCCAGGTGAAGAGTGAGGTGACCCGCTGGCGGCCGGCGCAGCGCATGGCGTCGACCCGCGCCGGGTCGCGCAGCAGCTCGATCAGCGGGCGAGCC
>CALJUJ010000440.1 GCA_937975525.1 uncultured bacterium | reverse complement strand
ATGTCGGCTGTCATCGGCTGTCGCGAACACTCGAGATCCTGCTCCGCCGAGGACGGAGCAGGTAGTCCATCGCTCTACCCCTGGCAGGGCGGTGCTCCGCCCCGCATCTCCGGCGCGCCGCTCCCCGGCGGCTGGATGCACCATGTACGCTCGTCAACTTGGCTGATTTCCGACGAGTTCGCACGTCGAATCGTGCCTAGCCTGTCAGCGCGGGTGCAGGCAAGCCGACATGGACGGTGAGCGACGAGATCTATCAGGGCGTGAGCCCGGCTTCCGCGAAGCGCGTACGAGCTGCCTCGGCATCGCGACTGCACTCGAGCAGGGCGCTCAGGATCAACGGCGCAACGATGGTCGCATCGGATTCGATCACGAACATGGGCGTATCCTGGGTCAACTTGTCCCAGGTGATCTTCTCGTTCGGTGTCGCGCCCGAGTACGAGCCGTACGACGTCGTCGAGTCGGAGATCTGGCAGAAATAGGCCCAAGGCTTCACGGCCGCCTCGAGGTCGTACTTGATCGAGGGCACGACGCAGATCGGGAAGTCGCCGGCGATCCCGCCACCGATCTGGAAGAACCCGACGCCGACGCCCGCCGCGAGCTCCTGGTACTGGTCGTAGAACGCCGACATGTACTCGATGCCCGATTTGGCGATCGCGGCGCTGCATTCTCCGAGCTTCACGTGGGAGGCGAAGATGTTGCCGAAGGTCGAGTCCTCGTAGCCTGGGACGACGATCGGCAGCTGCTTCTCGGCGGCGGCGAGCAGCCAGCAAGCGGCGGGGTCGCCTTCCAGCTCGTGCGGCTCGAGCGCCTGCACGAGCTCGTAGAAGTACTCGTGCCAGAAGCGTCTCTCGGAGGCTGCCGTGGCGCGCTTCCACATCGGCACCAGGCGCCCCTCGACGGCGCGAAAGGCTTCGTCTTCCGGAATGCTGGTGTCCGTCACCCGGCGCATCCGCGCTTCGAGGATCGCCGTGTCCTGCTCCTTGGTGAAGTAGCGGTAGTCCGGGAAGTCGCGGTAGCTGTGGTGCGCGACCAACCGGAACAGGGACTCCTCGAGGTTGGCGCCGGTCACCGACAAGCCGTGGACCAGCCCGGCGCGGATCGCCGGAGCGAGCGTGATGCCGAGCTGCGCCCACGACATCGCTCCGGCGACCGCCCAGAACATCTTCCCGCCGCCGTCGATGTGCCGCCAGTACGCGACCAGCGCGTCACGCGTCGCTCGCGCGTTGAAGTTGCGGAAGTTCCCGAGCACGAAATCGAGAATTTGCATTTCCGTCTTGGCCATCGTCGCCCCCTTGGATTCTCCGCCGGCCGCCTTCGGCACGCGCGGCGCCGTATCGCTACGCGAGTCGCCCGACGCCGACAAGTCGACGCCGGCACGCGCCGGGCTGGACGCGCTCGCCCCTTTGGGCTCTATGGGAACAGCATGGCAACCAAGAAGAGCGTGCGGAAGGCCCCCGCAACCCGTAAATCGTCTTCCGCAACGAGGACGAAGAAGACCACCGCGAAGAAGTCGACCAAGAAGGTCGCCCGCAAGAAGACAGCGACCAAGAAGACGGTCCCCCGCAAGCGGGCAGCGGCCGCCGCGCCGCGCAAGAAGGTCGCGAAGAAGGTCGCCAAGCGCACCACGACCAAGAAGGTGGCCCGCAAGACCGCGACGGCGCCGATCAGCGCTTCCGCGCGCCGGACGATCTTCATCGACGTCGAGAACACGAGCCACGAAGCCGAGCTGGTCGCCGCTCTCGAGCGGCTCGGCGTCGACCGTTCCGATCAGCGCACGGAGGTGATCGGCGTCGGCAACTGGCGGCTGGTGGGCCAAAGGCTGGGACGGCGCCTGGCCTCGTTCGGCGCCCAGCTCGTCCACAGCGCACCGGTCTCGGGTGTCCGCGACTGGAGCGACCTATGGATCGCCGTCTCCGCCGGCATGCGCCTCGCCGAGGCCAAGCCGGGAGACGTTCTCGAGATCGTCTCCAATGATCGCGCCTTCGACGCCGTCGGCGACGCCGCCGCCAGCCTCGGAGTGGTCTTTCAGCGCGTGGTCGTCAGCACCAGTCGGAGTACGGTCGAGCCGGCCGAGCGCAAGACGACGCGGAGGCGACGGCGCGGCTCGCGCGGCGGCGCCAAGAAGGCGGCGGCGCAATCCCGCTCGACCGCGGCCGCGAGCGAGCCCGCTGCAAAGGAGACCCCCGCAACTTCGGCTCCGGCCGGCGCGACGGAAGAGCCGCACACGGCGACCCACGAGCAGATCGTCGCCGTCCTCGAGCGGTTGTCCGGCGGCGACGCCACCCGCTGGGTGAATCTCGACGTGCTCGAGAACGCCCTGAAGAAGGACGGCTTCGCCCGGCCCCCGGGTTCGCCGCGGCTGGTGACCCGCCTGCGGCGCCTGCAAGACATCGAGATCAGCCCGCACGGTGCCGTGCGCGTCAAACACGACCTCTGATCGTCGCAGGCCGTCAGTCTTCTCGCGCGCTACCCCGCAAACGCAGGATCGCCTCGACCAGGTGCTCGGGCATCTCCCGGCACGCCTCGTCGTCAGCGGTGGCGATCGCGTCCCGGCCGAGCTTGATCGTTTCCTCGTAGCTCCGCAGGTAGGCGCGACACGGGGGGCACAGGTCGAGATGCTTCTCCAGATCGGCAGCGACATCGGCGGGAAGCCGCTGCTCGCGATAGTCGTTCAGGAACGCGACGAGCTCCTTGCAGGTCATGACTGCTCCTCGCTGAAGTGGGGATCGAGGATTTGGCGCAGCGCCTGACGGGCCCGGTGCAGGCGGATCTTCGCTGCGTTCTCACTGATGCCGAGGGCGGCGGCGGTCTCGCCCGTGTCGAAGCCGTCGATGTCGCGCAACAGCAGCACGGTGCGGTGACCGTCGGGCAACTGGTCGATGGCGTCGCGCACGAGCTCGCGGGTTTCGGCGCTTTCGATCGCCTGTGCCGCGTCGACGTTCCAGGCCTGCGGCTCGATCGCGTGATGACCATCGTCGAGGAAGGTCGGCAGCAGGTCGTCGATCGGTTTCTCCGCCGTGTAGGAGCGTTTGCGGATGCGCATCAGCGCGGCGTTGACGACGATGCGGTGCATCCACGTCGACAGGCGCGCGTGCCCCGCGAATCCATCGATGCCGCGAAACACGGCGAGGAACGCTTCCTGGACGACGTCCTGGGCGTCCTCGTCGCTGCGCAGGTAGCGACGGGCGACCGCCAACATGCGGCCGATGTGGTCGCGCACCAGGGTTTCGTAGGCGTCGGCGTCGCCCGCCTTCAGCCGGTCGACGAGGACGCCGTCGTGCGTCGCTTCTGCTGAGGTCTGCAAGAGATCACCCCCCTGTGGAGTCCGCACCCGTTCTCGGCAACCCCACCGCGCACCGAGTCGTTCCCACCGCGTCGCGATTCTCGCGCATTGCGTCGTCGGTGTCACCTTTGCGCCGCACCCGTGGATCGCGACAGCACGGCCGCGACTCGCGCGCGCACGTCCGGTAGCAGATCCGCCTCGAACCAGGGGTTCTGCCGTACCCATCTTTGGTTTCGTGGGCTCGGATGCGGCAGAACGATGCGTACAGGAAGCTGTTCCCGCCAGGCACCCACGGCCTCCGTGAGTGTGGCCCGCCGGTAGTCTGGTAGATGGTAGGCGAGCGCGTAGCGACCGAGGATGATCGTCAGCTCGACGTTCTCGAGT
>CALJUJ010000439.1 GCA_937975525.1 uncultured bacterium | reverse complement strand
AGGGTCTGCTGGAGGTCCTTCTCGAACTTCTTCGGGCAACCGCCGCAGCAGTAGCGGACTTCACGGCCGTCATAGACCTTGACCATCGGGTCGCCCATCGTGCCGAGTTGCTTGCCGGAGATAGGGCACGTCGCGAACGGGTAGGCATCCCCGACCCGGGCAGGCTGCTTGGTCGGCGGCGCCGACCGCGGAGCCTCGTGGCCCGTATGCCCGCCATGACCTTCGTGCTGGGCAAGTGCAACGCCGGAAGCAAGCAGAGCCATCAAGGGGGCCGTGACGAACAGTCGTGCGGTGCGGAACATCGAAACCTCGTGTCGGTAGAGACGATCGTCGGGCCCAGGCAACGTCGCCGAAGCCCGACCGGGGACAAGGACTCCGGCCTTGCGGAACTCCTTCGCACTGCGACTGAGCGACTCGCGAGGCCGATGCGCGTTGCGTGCAAACCCCATGCCTTGCGCCTGTGCGGGTGCGCCGGGGGAACAGCCCTGCCACGCGGCTGAGGCGCCGGCAGTTCCTGACTACCCGATGCTCAAGAACTGGCCGGATCGGTGCTCCCCCTCCTTCGACGCGCCGACATCGACTCACGCGCGAAGCCGGCAGACCGGTCAGCCGCGGCGCGGGACCGCCTTGGCCTCGTGGCACATGACGCAGCCGCAGCCGCACACAGAGAGTCTGGCGATCGAGCGGCAAAGGGCCGCCTCTGCGCGAACCAAGTCCAGGCCCTCTTCCTCCGTCTCGCGCCGCAGACGCGCCAGCGCGCGGCCCATGGCAAGATGCGCCCGTTGACGATCGATGCCGCGCGGGAAATCGAGGAAGTGCACGACCAGGCTCACGCCCTTGCGAGTCACCTCCGCGAAGCCGTCTCCCACAGCCATCACTTCCCGCTCGCCGGTCGGATGCAGAACCTGCATGATGCCACACCTCAGAGCTGCAAGCATCGGTGCATGGTTGGCCAGAACACCGAGATGGCCATCGACCGATGGCACGCGGAGTGCCACGACTGGTCCCGTGAAGAGCAAGCCTTCGGGCGCCCGCACGCGCAGTTCGAACTCACCGAGGCGCTTCCCATCTCCATCACCAGTTGCGATTGGATCAGCCAAGCTCCACGACCTCACCATCCTCCGGGACGATCGTCGACCAACCGAGGCTACCAGCAACGTGGGCGCTGAATGCCTGCGCCGCCTGGGCTTCCCCGTGGGTGACAAACACGCACTGCGGGGAGTGCGATGCCGTACGCAGCCAGGTCAGAAGCTCGTCGCGATCGGCGTGCGCCGACAAGTTGTGGAGCATCTCGACGTGCGCCCGAACCGGCACGTCATCGCCGTGGATTCTCACCGTCTCCGCACCTTCCGCGAGCCGACGGCCGCGCGTGCCCGCTGCCTGGAAGCCCGCGAGCAACACCGTGTTCCGGGCATCCGGGAGCAGCCGTGCCAGGTGGTGCACGACGCGACCACCGGTTGCCATGCCACTGGCGGACAAGACGACGTACGGAAGCGCCATCGAGTTGAGTTCCTTCGACTCTGCAGGTGTCCGCAGGCACCTGGCGACCGTACAGGTCGCTCGGCAAGACGGCTCGTCGAGCCGGTGTTCGGCTCGATGTCGGCAGTAGATCTCGGTGGTGTCGGTAGCAATCAGACTAAAAAGGAACATGGGCAGTCGCGGAGTCCGTCGGTTGAGAGGCAGACCGGAGAGGAGGTAGAGGAGGGCCTGTGCCCGGCCGACTGCAAACGCCGGGATCACAACTTTCCCGCCGTGGACCATGGTCTTGTGGATCACCTCCGCCAGCTTCTCCGCGCCGTCCGCAGGGTCGTGCAGCCGATCGCCATACGTCGACTCACAAACGATGTAGTCGACCGCGGGAATGGGGCTTGGCGGCCGCATCAGCACGTCGTGTTGTCGGCCGACATCACCGCTGAACAGCAGCCGGGTCGCCTCGTCCTCGAGCACCAGGAACGCCGACCCGAGGATGTGCCCCGCGGGATGGAACGTCACGTTCAGACGAGGCGCCACTTGTAGCGCGACGCCATAGTCGACGGGCCGCAGCAGGGGCAGACACGCCGCAGCATCCTCCCGGGTGAACAACGGCATTGCCGGCTTGTGCCGCGAGTACCCTCTGGCGTTCGCGTGCCTCGCGTCTTCCTCCTGGAGGTAGCCACAGTCTGGGAGCAGGATCTGCGCCAGGTCGCGAGTGGCGGAAGTGCAGAACACGTCCCCGCGGAACCCATGCTTGACGAGCGCCGGCAGATAGCCAGTGTGGTCGATGTGGGCATGCGTGAGGAGCACCGCGTCGATGCTCGCGGGGGAGACCGGGAGGCTCGTCCAGTTGCGCTGCCGGAGGTTCTTCTGCCCTTGGAACAGGCCGCAGTCCACCAGCACCCTGGCCCCGCCACGGCACTCGACGAGGTACTTCGAGCCAGTAACGGTACCGGTCGCACCTAGGAAGGAGACTCTCACTGCCCTGCCTCCTCAGCCATTCGTGGAACAGGCATCGCGATGCCGAAGCGCCGTTCTGCGCATTGCCGTAGACAGGTAACGGCCGACGCCACGTTGTCGGTGATCGTCAGGCGATCCAGGTCGAGCCTGACGATCGCCCCCCTTTCCAGCAGCTGCCCTTCCAGGAAAGATCGCAGCGGGTCCCAGTACTCGCGACCCATCAGAATGACCGGGAAGTCGTGCACCTTGTCCGTCTGGATCAGGGTGGCGATCTCGAAGACCTCATCGAGCGTGCCGAAGCCTCCTGGCATCGCGACGAACCCGCAGCTGTACTTGACGAGCATGACCTTCCGCACGAAGAAGTGGCGGAACTCCGTCCAGCGCTGCACATACTGGTTTGGCTTCTGCTCCCTTGGCAGAACGATGTTGCAGCCGATGGACGTCCCACCGGCTTCGGCGGCGCCCCGGTTCGCTGCTTCCATCATGCCGGGGCCTCCTCCGGTCATGACTGCGAACCCCTGTCTACTGAGCTGGCTACCCAGGTCACGAGCGAGCTCGTACCAAGGGGATCCTTCGCCGAAGCGCGCCGAACCGAAGACGGTGACGGTCGGCGGCAGGCCGCGGAACGCACGAAACCCGCGTACGAGCTCAGCGCCTATGCGGACGACACGCCACAGGTCCCGGACTCGGTTCTGGGGGCCGCGCAAAAAGCGCGTCTCTTCGGCCAGGGGAGAGCGCTTTCCCCATTCCGCATGTCCGAACTCGCACCAAGCGCCTTCGTCCGCCGTCGGCGTGGATCGTTCCTGGTTTGCGCTCATCTGCCCTCCTGTATTCAGTGGTGCTTGTACCGACCGATGCCTGGGATGTCGTTCCAGGAAGTGATTCGATGGCACTCGTAGCACTGCTCGACCCTCGCATGTGGCTTGCGGGCGACCTTCGCCGAGATCATCTCGAAGTGCATCATGTAGTGGCTCGGTGGCGCCTGGTGGCACTGGGCGCAGTCACGGGAACGCGCCGCCGGATGCCGATACTCTGTGACCGCCCACGCCTTGGTGCCATGACAATCGCTACACTCGGAACCAAACAGCCCAAGATGCGGGTCTACCGTGGCGTGGCAGGCGGCACAATGGAGGGCCGCCTCGCCCACGGCGAGCGCCAGACGTCTCGCGGACGCTCCTCCTCCTCCGAGTGCCGCGATGGCATCTGCGAACTGTCGCTGCTCCGGATCGGCACTGCGCATCAGTTCTTTCAGTCCGATCGCCACGAGCGCCGAATGGTCCATGGTGGATACCAATTGCCCGCTGCCCCGATGCTCCGGGTGGCACTCCCGACAGCTCGACACCGTCGCGTGGAACGCGGTCGGCTGACTCTGCAACAGCCTCTCGTCGTTTGCGTGGCAGACGATGCACCGGGCGGCGATAGACCCTTGCATAGGTACATGGCACGCCGCGCAATCTGCGGCGAGATCCGCATGTGCTGCGGACAACTCGCCCGGGCTGGCCAGCTGCTGCCAGAATGCAACGCTCCGCAGTCGAGGCTCGAACGCCAACGCCGCGGTGAGGACAGCTCCGAGCGCGAGGAGCAAGCCGGTAGTCGCCCGCAGACTCATGGCCACCACCTCAGACCGAAGTAGATCGTCGCCCAAACGTGGAGCCCAAGGAGGAGGTAGAGCCCGCAGCTGACGACGATGTGCCATCGAAGCCACCTGCCGAACCACCGCTTGAAGCGTTCATGAGTGCCGATGGCATACTCCAGGTCGGCACGGGACTCGACGACTCGCAGCGCCCTTGGAACCAGGGATGCAAGGACCGGGTCCTGCCGAGCATCCTGCACGAAGAACGCACCGGAGAGCCGTCGCCTCAGGCTTCGCTGCCTTGTCAACGACGCACGCGCATCTCCGGCGTTTGCCAGTGCCCCCTGCATCCTGTCGTATTCGGCCGTGACCTGTTTCAGTTGGTCGCGCTTCTCCGCAAGCTCGGCTTGGATGTTGCGCATCAGGTAGCGTCCGATGTAGCCACTGAGGACGACAATGATGGTCAGTGCCGTCAGCGCGGTGGCCAGCGGACTCTCGAAGCGATGGCCCGTGTGGAACAGCACCAGCAGGGGGCCGAGCACCCCCGCGTAGATGTGCCAGGCGAGCAACGTGCGCATCGGGACGTGCTTGGTGATCGACTTCCGCAGTTTCGGGACACGCTTGACGACCACGTACGCAGCCGGGACGAGCATCAGCAAGGCGCCGCCAATTCCGAGTGCGTGCCCCAAACCGCTCCCTGGGAAGCCAGCTGACCGATGGATCAGGAAGCCGAGCCACAGCACCAGCATCATCAGCACGAGGCCGCCGACGACGGTACTCTCCCGTTCTTGCGCACCGGACCGAGTGCGTGGTTCAGGCATCGACCTTCACACTGGCAGATGACTTGGCCTGGCATGCCAGGACCCATCCACTCTCCTTCTCGCCGGGTTCGAGACCGTCCTCGATCTCCATCTCGACCGCCCCCTCGAGGAGCCGGACCTTGCACGAGCCGCATGTACCCGCGCGGCAGGAGTTGTCGATGTCGACCCCGATCCGGTCCGCCACGTCCAGGATCGTGTCGTCCCTTTCGAAGGAGCCGCTCTTGCCGGACCGAGCGAAGGCCACGCTGGCTTGCGTGGCGACATCGGGAGTGTCGACAGCGCGAGCCACACCCTCCACGTCTTGCGGGTCGCCGCTGCTGCCGCGCAGCTTCTCTTTGCTGCCACCGAACGCCTCGGTCTTGATGTTCGCCGCCGGTACGCCGAGTTCCGCGAGGATGTCCTTCGTCGCTTCCATCATCGGTTTCGGCCCGCAGACGTGGATCCGCTGCTTGGGCAAATCGGGCACCGAGCTCGCGATCATATCCTTGGTCCAGCGACCGCGCGGGCCCTTCCACGACTCGTCCTCTTCGCGTGTGAGTGTCGTCACTACCGACAGATTCGAATGGCGCCGCTGCAACGCCTCCAGTTCGGCGCGGAACAGGAACTCACGTTGGTCGCGGCATGCAAACAGCAGCGTGACGTGTCCCGGCCATCCGATGTCCGTCAGGTAGCGGACGACGCTCATCAGCGGCGTAACCCCGACGCCGGCGCCGATCAGCACGATGCTCGACGACTCCTTTCCCGTGAAGCAGAACTTGCCCATCGGGGCGGAGACGTCGAGCGCGTCGCCCTCTTTGACTTGGTCATGAAGGTGCTTCGACACCGTCCCGTTCTCCTCGCGCTTGACGGTGATCTCCACGTAGCCCTGGACACTGGGTGCCGAGGCAATCGTGTACGACCTCTTGACAACATTCTCTCCGATCTTCACCGCCACAGTCAGGAATTGACCCGCCTGGAACTGGAATGGAACCATCGACCCGCCTTCCGCGATCAGTCGGAAGGTCTTGATCGTCGGCGTCTCTTCGAACACTCGACAGATGCGCAGCTTGCCCGCCCAACGTCCCGGCTTCGTCGCTGACCGGCTTGCTTCAGAACTGCTCCTCCCTGCCGCCGAGGCAGTGGCCTCGGTTCCTGCGCCCAGGCCTCCTGCTTCCTGGCTGCCCCCGCGGCGCTCGGTAAGGGCGTCGATGAGGCTTGCTGCCCGTCGCATCTTGTGGAAGTACATCCATACCATCGCCCCAGTGAACGCGATCAACGCGACCATCGCCGAGAAGTGAAACCACCCGAGCCCCATCGGCCCCGGCGATACCGGTTGCGACACGGGCGATAGCATGCTCATCTCGGTCTTGAACCAGCGCATCGCCACGCTGCGCGGTGCCTGGCCCTCGGCCAGCGCGCGGTGCGCCGCGAGACCACTGTCGAGTTCTGCCACGCCATCACGGATCATCGCCACGGCCGCCTGCATCAGCTGCCAGTCGCTGCCTGGTGCCGCAGCTGCGAGGCGGTCGAGTCCTTCCGACATTCGGGACGTCCCCGACCTCATGCGCTCGTGCGCCTTGGCCTGTACCTCGGCACGCGCCTCGAGGGGAAGATCGGGCAACGCCATCAAGGATGGGTAGAGCTCCTTGGGCGGTGGCACGCCCATGCTCTTCATCATTTCTCCCATCCCGCCCATTCCCATCCCGCCAGCATCACCGGCGCCGTCTGCCTGGCTGCCCGGGGCCGCACCTGCGCCTTGCTGCTCGGGGCCTTGCTGCCCAGGATGGTGCTTGGCGTGCTCCGCAGGCGAAACCTGCGCCGCTGCGCCGACGCCCAACGCGATGCCGACCGCGATCGCGCGCATGGCCGAGAACCAGGTGGAGCGACTGCTCGTGCCTTCCTTCCGTGCGGGCAGTCGCTTCATTTGCCGCTCTGAGCATCAGTATCGGTTGCGTAGTCGCCGACCAGCTGTCGACGCTGGGCGTCCGTCAGCACGCTCGCCGCCTCGCCGACGCTGCGAATGAACTGCAGCCGCATCTCTGCTGTCTGTGTTGCGATCTCCCGAATCTTGCGACTGATCGCATCGCCATCCGGCTGGCCAGCGCTCGTGAGCACCCACAGGTCTTGCTCGAGCTTGTCCAGGGAGCGCTGCATGTCGTTCTGTTGCAGCTCTGACTGCGCGTGGAGTTCTGACAGTTGCCGGTGCTGCTCGTGAGAAAGCCCCAACGCCTCCGCGTAGTCCAGGAAGTGGGTGTTGGCGCCGATGTGGTAGATGTGCGACGCTCCTGGGAAGCCCGGCAAGACCGACAGAACGGCCGTCCGAGAGGCGGACGCTTGGCCCATCGAGCCCATCATGCGCATCTGTCTCGATTGGCTCTGCCCCATTCCCGGCATCGGACCCATGGACATGCTCGAGCTGTCGGTCGCTTGCGAAGGTGCCATGGAGCCGGATGCGCTCATGTTCATGCCGTTCATGCCCATGCGCATGCCACCCATGCCCATACCGTCCATGCCCATGCCGCCACCCGTCTTGCCCATGCCCATTCCGCCCATCCCCATGCCACCGCTACCCATGCCGCCCATGCCAGAGGATGCCATTCCGCCCATGCCCATCGACCCGCTAGGGGCTGCTGTTCCCATGCCCCCAGTTGCCTGCATGCTGCCCGCTGCGGGTCCCTGTCCTGCAGGCTGTTGAGACTGGCCATGGTGGTTCTGAAGCAGAGCGGTTTCGAGCTTCGCGACCTTGGCCCTGAGCTCCGCAATCTGGTCGGCGAGCGAGGGCTCCTGTTGACCCACGTGCTCTGCGTGCTGCTTGTGGTCTTCGTGCCCCGTCGGCGGCGCCTGAGCCGCTGCTGTAGCCCCCGCGATGAGGGCGCACGCCAAGGCGAGGGAATAGACTCGCGTCTTCTCTTTTCTCATGTTCGTCATCGCTCATCTCTCCACGACTCGGGTTGGTCTCGACACCGGCACCCGAGTCATTGCCGGTGCGTAGGCACACTCACTCGTTATTGCCACTCCATGGCGAACGACAGTGGCGCTACCGGCCGTCGTGCGGCGACGAACTGCAGCGGTCCCAGGCGACGCCGTCGACCGCGCAGCCGCCACACTTGACCATGTGCACTCCGTTCGCGATGTAGACGGACATCTGCGTCTTGCAGCATGGGCACTGGTAGGTCCGCAAGACCTCGTTGTGGGTGGGGCCCGATGCCGGATGGTCGACTCGAGCACGACTCACCGCGTCGAAGCACTCCTGGCAGACCGGCGTTTTGCCGGCACTCTCCGGAGCTACGGTACCGCAGCTCGTTGCGAGCGCGGCCACGAAAGAGAAGGCGATTGCCTTCTCGAGGTTGCTGGTGTCTTGCATCGATTCCTCCTGAAAGAACTCTGAATGTGTCACTCGCCATGCGCTGCCCAAGTCCGCAATGCTGCTGCTGCAAGGCCCTGACCAGGAGTCCCCAGGCGCTGCTCGTACGAGCGCGCACAACGGGTAACACGGGCTGGCGTGCCCAGATCGGTCCAGCCACACTCCGGAGCCACCACGAGATCCAGATGTTCCTCGTACCCGGCCAGAAGGTCGCGACAGAAGTCACTCGGGGGCATGCTCTCGTAGATCTCGCCCAACCCTTGTTGTGCATCGGCTGCTCGAAGTGCTGCCAAGAGACCCGGAGCACGCTCCATGAAGAGCCCCAGGAGCGCTTGCACCGACGCCGTGAGGTAGAACCCGTTCCAGACCGCACCCTGCCGCAGCAGCCGAGCCGCTTCCGCCCGGGTGGGCTTCTCGACGAAACGCCGGACTCGCAGGCCGCCATCGACATGCCCAGCGGGGAGGATCCAGCCGTAGTCGGACTCTGCGTCCTCCGGCTTCATGCCAACGAGGACCAGTCGATCCGTTGATCGGGCCACGATTCGTTGGGCGTCCCGGATCGCCCGCACGAGCAGATCTTCGTGCGTGAAGAAGTGATCTGCCGGCAACAGGGTGACATGCGCAGCCGGATCGCGCGTGGCGATCTCCAACAAGGGCAGGAGCACGCCGGCAGCCGTGCCCCGGTTCAACGGCTGAACGATCACGTTGCGGGGATCCATGCCTTGCAGGTCTCGCTCCCAGTAGGGGCGATGGTTGCTCGCGACAATCGTCACGATGCGTTCGCGCGCCGTGAACTGCTGAGCGCGCTCGAGGGCGTCGCCGAGGAGCGATCGGTCCCCGAACAGTGAGCAGTACTGCTTGGGGACATGGCCGCCCATGTAGCGCGACGTCAACGGCTCAAGCCGCGAACCGCTTCCACCTGCGAGCACGACGGCCCACTGCCGAGCCTGCGGCGATTCGTTCTCGCCCAGGACACCGTTGGGGGCTCCACCGGAATTCATGACTTGATGCCTCGCCACCGGGTTCCGTTGGTTCAGTAGCCCCACCCGTCCACGATCTTCGCTTGCAAGATCAGGCGGTGCAGCGCGTGGGAGGACTTGTTCTCTGGATCGAGGTCACATGCCTTGTTGCACCACTCGTCGGCATCGGGCAACGCGCGCCGCTCGAGGTAGATCGTCCCGAGGGCAAGGTAGGCGGTCGTGAGGCGGGCGCGGAGCTCGTCCTGCACCGCTTCCAGGCGCTCAGCCGGGGATGCCGCGGTCGTCGTCTCGTCCCGCTCGACCGGCGGCCGTGGCGCAACGAGGTCGCCAACCTCGCTCCAGACCTTCTCGAGCCGGGAGATCGCACGCTGCAGCCCCCGCTGCTGACGCATGTCTCCGTGAGCCGGCACGTCCAGGTCCTTGACCACCTTCTCGAGCACGCTTCGAACGCTCTTGACGGCCGACGCGATCTCCTCTCCCGTCGCCTCGTGCGCGCTCGGCCGCTTCTGGTCCGCGATCTTCGCCGCCAGCTTCGTTGCATCCCTGGCGGATCTCGTATCCCCGTAGTCGTGGGCGACGGCATGCGCCGCGAGTTGGGCAGAACCCAGGCGACCATCCTCGAAGTCCGCTTGCGCGGCTTGCAGAATCCGCGCCGCGATCTGCTCGCGCGACTGCTGCTCCACCCGCTTCGCCTTCGCGCCCAGCGCCGGATCCAGCTTCGCCGCCTGGCGCGCTTCCGCAATCGCAAAGGCGAACAGGCCAAGATCCTCGCAGACTGCGGCCAGGTCGAGGTGGGCCCCACCGTTGCCTTGATCGATGCGTGCCGCCAACACGTCGTAGACGGAGCGCGGAATGATCTCGGCGCGCGAAAGTTCGCGCATCTCTTCCTTCGGGAACGTCAGTTCCATCCGGAACGTCCCGTCGGTCACGTCGACGACACGTCCGATGAGAACCTCGCCGGTGCGTAGTGTGACGCTCTGGCCGCACAGCGACACCGCCAGAACGAGGATTGCAAGAAGGCAACGGGTCGTGGGCTTCATGGGAGTCTCCTTGGTCAGTGGCATCCGCCGCATCCGGAGAGGACAATCAGCGTGCATGCAAGCAGCAACCAGCGAACGAACGGGGTGATGATTCGATTCATGACGACCGCCAGTGGGAGTCAGGTGGAGTCGCTGGGTGGCTGAGCAACGCCCGTGCCGGTAGCGTGTCAGGCCGGCGCAGCGGCACTCGACTTGCTCCGGCCTCGCCGGGCGTCCGCATTCACCTCGACGCCTGATCCTCCTGTCCCTACCAGCATGCTCGCCTCGGGCCTCGACTACGAACATCGGCGAAGTTGCCTGGCCGCACTGCGACCGAGGACCGGCAACGACCCGCCGCGATGGTGCCGTGGTGTCTCACTCACCAGCTTCTGATGTCCCGATCACCAGAACCTAGCCGAATGAGGGCTCATCGCGGGCGGCGTCCGGCCCGATCGAAGAAGCCTCCGCGCTCCCTGCGCCGCCATCTCCTGATCTGGTCGCTGCTGATCGCACTCGTTCCGATGTTTCTGCTGGCCGGACAGGGATACCACTGCGCACGCCAAGCCGTACTCGACACGGCGGCTGAACGGCTTGCAGAACTCACGGAGTCGCGACGGCAGCGCCTCGAGATGTGGCTTTCGGAGCGCCTGGCCGACGCTGCGTTCCTCGCTGCCTGCCCGGCCGTGCGTCACGAGTGCTCGGCTGACTCGCAGACCAGCCAGACGGCACAGGTGACGTCGGCGTTCCTGTCCACGTTCGCTACCAAGTACGGCATGTACGAGGCGATCGGCCTCTACGACCCGGGGTGGCACGAACTAGCGGGTGTGGGAACACGCAGCCACGGCCTTCAGGCATTCGAGCTGTCTGGCATCGTCGAGGCCGTCGGCAGTTCGCCTGGACCTGCCGCGGGACGCGTCCATCGTCACCGAGACGGTCGGCTCGGCATGCACTTCGGCGCCGCCGTTCGGGACGGCGAGCAAGTCACCGGCTACGTCCTTGCTGCTCTCGATGAGGAAGTGATGCAGGCCATCTTGAAGGACGGCATGCCCACTTCCACGTACCGCAGCTACCTTGTCGGGCGAGACGGCATCATGCTCACCGAAGCGGAGAGCAGTCTCGCCGGCGCCGGGCTGTCAGAACGGGTCGCTTCCGTCGGGTTCAAGAGGGCGGCGAACGACGAGACCGGTGCTGCTGTCTACCGGGACTCCCGCAACGTAACCGTCGCGTGAAGCACAGGTCGCCGACGTAGCTCTGGCGACCCTCCGGT
>CALJUJ010000438.1 GCA_937975525.1 uncultured bacterium | reverse complement strand
GGTAGGTCGAGACGATGTCGGCGCGTCCGTCGCCGTCCACGTCCTCCTCGCGGCGCGACAACAGCGCCCGGCCGTCCTGCTCGACGAACGTCTCGAACACGTCGGGTCGCCCGCGGCCCTGCTTGTCGCGCTCGATGCGCGTGATCAGCTCCGTGCCGTTGCGGACCGCGTAGCGGTACCAGGTGTCGATGCGGCCGTCGAAGTCCGTGTCCTCGTCGGCCGTCGTGCGCAGGCGGTCCTCATAGCGGATCTCTCGGTCGATCTTGCCGTCGTTGTTCGCGTCGTGCTGCTCGAGCACGAGGTTGCCGGCGCGGTACTGGTAGAAGGCGTCGCGCACGGCGTCGCCGGCGCGGTCGAGCTCGCGCCTCGCCATGCGTCCCGCGGCGTACTCCTCGAAGCCGTCGGCGCGTCCGTCGCCGTCGTCGTCCACCTCGCGGCGCACGAGCTCGCCCCACGCGAAGTCGCTCCAGGCGTCGAGGCGTCCGTCGAAGTCGCGGTCCTCTTCCTGCCGCAGCAGCAGGCCCGAGTCGGGGTCCACGAAACGAAGCAGCTCGGGGCGGCCGTCGCCGTCGGCGTCGAGGAAGCGCTGGATCACGATCATGCGGTCGTGGTGGCCCCACTCGTCCTCGGGGATCGTGACCTTCTTCTCGTCGAAGATGGCGACCGGCAGCTCGCGCAGCTCGGGCGTCAGGGGCGCGCGGCGCGGGTCCGCGACGCCGCTCGCCCTGGGCTCGCCGCGCGGCTCGTCGAGGGCAGCATCCGCGCTCATCAGCTCCTCGAGCATCTCCTGCTGCCGCTCGATCTCGGCCTGCAGCTCGGCCGCGCTACGCTCGGCCCCCGCCGGGAGCGCCGGCAGCGTCGCGAGACCGAGCGCGCTGCCGAACGCGAAGAGGAATGCGATCGTGGTCGCACGGATGCGTCGAGGGCGGGCGCGGTGGCATTGCACGGATCGGCAGGGTCGGATCATGCGGTGCTCGCTGGACGGCGCGGGGCGTTCCTCGCCCGCCTCGATCGTTTCGCCGAAGAGCCGACGTAAGTAGTACAGCTTCGCGACGGAGTCCGGGCAGCGGCGCCCGGTTCGCCCTCGCGGCTTCGCTGCGGCCCGAGTCGGGGCCCGCGCGGGAGCGTCCGAGCTTGGGACTCACCCTGATCCGCAAGCGCAAGGGCGCTCCGCCGCGCGACGCGCGGGTGGCGCTCGTGCTCGCGGGCGGCGCCGTCTCGGGAGGCGCGTTCAAGGTCGGCGGGCTCAAGGCGCTCGACGACTTCCTCGTCGGGCGGCGCATCAACGACCTCGATCTCTACGTCGGGCTGTCGGCGGGCTCGGTGCTCGCGGTGCCGCTCGCGGCCGGCATCACGCCCAACGAGATGGTCCGCGTGCTCGACGGCACGAGCCGGCGCTTCGACCAGCTTCGCCCCACGGACTTCTACCACCCGAACCTGCGCGAGCTCGCTGGGCGCCCGGCGGCCTTCGCGTGGGAGTGGATGACGTACGGGCCCCTGCTGGCGGCCGAGGTGGTGCAGCAGCTGCCGACCCTGCCCCACGCGGTCGGCGCAGCGGCGCGCACGGCCCTCCGCCGGCCCGGCTACGCGAGCTTCGAGCGGCTGGCGACGTCCCTGCTCGAGCCCTTCGCCCCGGAGCGGTCGCTGCCCTCGGTCGCCGACCACATCCCGTCCGGGCTCTTCGACAGCGCCGGGCTCGAGCGCTGGCTGCGCCGCAATCTCGAACGCATTCGCATTCCCAACGACTTCGGCGCGTTCACCGAGCGCACGGGCCGCGATCTGTTCGTGTGCGCGTGCAACCTCGATACGGCCGAGCGCGTCGTGTTCGGCCACGGCGCGCTCGAGGGCGCGACGATCTCGCAGGCGGTCCAGGCGTCGGCCGCGCTGCCGGGCTTCTACAAGCCCGCGCGCATCGCGGGCGTGGACTACGTGGACGGAGGCGTTCGGCACACGGCCAACATCGACGTCGCGATCGAGCGCGGCGCCGACCTGATCATCTGTTACAACCCGTTCCGGCCGTTCGTGAACGACGTCGTGGGCGGCGGCCGCTTCCTGGCCGATCGCGGCATGCGCCTCGTCATCAACCAGGTCTTCCGCACGCTGCTGCACTCGCGCCTGCAGCTCGGCATCCAGCGCTACCTGAACGACCACCGCTTCCAGGGCGACATCGTGCTGCTCGAGCCCACCGAGCAGGACGCGCGCTTCTTCGCGCTGAACCCGCTCGCCTTCTGGCGGCGCGGCGAGGCGCTGCGTCACGGCTTCGAGTCGGTGTGGGCGACCATCGACCGCAACTTCGAGGAGCTCGCGGACGTTCTGGGCGGCTACGGGCTGGAGATGAGCCGCGACGCCGCGTCGAGACGGGCCCGACAGGTGCGCAAGCTGCGCGGCTGGGGCATCGACCCGGAGTCTGCCGCGGCCTGATCGCTCCCGGAACGATCGATCGTAGGGTTTATCCCATTGAAATTCCTTGCCCTTCCTGGTAAGGTACCGCGTCCGCAACCTCGCACGCGCCGGAACCAGCATGGACCCGAGGGGACTCGCCCTCTCGGAGACGTGGCTCGCACGATGTGCACGCTGATCGCACTCCATCGATGCGTCGACCGTGCCGGGTTGCTCGTCGCCGCGAACCGCGACGAGTACTACGAGCGCCCCGCAGAGGGGCCTGCACTGCGAGCGACGCCTTCCGGACCGATCGTCGCTCCGCTCGACCTTCGAGCCGGCGGAACCTGGCTCGGGGGGAACGCAAAGGGAGTCTTCGCCGCCTTGACCAACCGCCCGTGCGCCGAGCCCGATCCGACCCGTCGCTCGCGTGGCCACGTCGTCGTCGAAGCCCTCGCCGCACCGTCCGCGGAGCTCGCCGCGAAGCAGCTCGCCTCGATTCCGCCCGACCTGCACAACCCGTTCAACGCCTTCGTCTCGGATGGCGAGCGCGCCTTCGCGCTGGTCTACGACGGTGCTGGCTCGCTGCAGGAGCTCGGCCCGGGCGCGCACGTGATCGGCAACGCCGACCCGAACGACCGCTCCAACGCCAAGGTGGCGCGCGTGCTCGCGCGCGCGGAGGCGGCCGCCGGCCTCGGCGCCGACGACGCGCTCGACGCCCTCGCCGCCACCTGCCGCGAGCAGGGCTGCGACGCCCCCGGCGGCCCCTTCGGCGACACCTGCGTCCACACGCCCCGCTACGGCACGCGCAGCTCGCTGCTGCTGCGGCTCGGGTCGGCGCCCGTGGAACCGACCGGCGGCGCGGACCGTCTGCTCTTCGCCGACGGCCCCCCCTGCGAGAACGACTACCGCGATTTCACCTCTCTCCTGCGCGAGCTGACCCATCGGGCGCGCTACGCGACGGAGACGGCACACGGAAGGAACGCACAGTGAGACGAATCGGCAGCAACATCCGCAAGCAGAACTCGAAGGACAAGCAGCACCGGGTGACGAAGAACATCATCGTCTACTCGGAGACGCAGAAGCCGAAGAACGAGTATCCGAAGAAGATCGTGTCGCCGCCGTCGCCCTCGAAGTGCTGCACCGAGGAGAACCGTGACGCCGTCGGAAGCCCGAAGGAGATCGAGGGCTTCAAGTTCCAGTACAAGATCTGCCGCAAGTGCGGTCACGCGGTGAAGTACTACTTCCCTGCCGTCGAGTCCACGAGCAAGGCGGTGCAGGAGTACCGGGAGAGCAACCGGTACATGGTGCGCTAGCGAAGGCCGGCCACCCGTCGCGGTCCGTCACCCGCGCCGCGTACGCTGCAAGGCGGCCTCGCGTCGCGGCAGGTCCAGGACGGGCCGCGGTCGCGCGGACGCGTTTCGCGTTTTCGGACCCTTCCCGTCGAAGACGGAGGCGGCGGAGTGGAGCCTTCGCCCGCACCCCTCCGGCCGGTCGACGATGCCGCGCGCTGCCTCGACGGGATCGGCGACCCGGG
>CALJUJ010000437.1 GCA_937975525.1 uncultured bacterium | reverse complement strand
AGCGAAGAAGAACCAGTAGGTCCCTGGGCGCGCGTGCCGCGCTGGTGCAGCGCGGTACCCCCGATCTCGCTTCCCGTGCACGGTAGGTGATCGACGGCGCCGCCGAGGAGCGTAGGTGGTTTCATGTCGGATGCGTCGCTCGTCGTCGCGGCATTCGTCGTCGCCGCGCCGATCGCTGCCTTTGCGCATGCCTGGTCCGTCCGCTTCGCGCGCTTGTGCGGCGCCCTCGACATTCCATCGGGCTACAAGGCGCATGCCACGCCGACGCCGCTTCTCGGCGGGCTGAGCGTCGCCGCCGGTTTCGCCGTCGCGGCGAGCCTGTTCGCGCCACGCGTGCTTTCCGCCAACGCCGCCGGCGCCTGGGCGCTCGCGCTCGGCGCCGGCGTGATCGTCGCCGCCGGTCTCTACGACGATGTCGTCGGGCTGCGGCCCGCTCGCAAGCTCGGCTGGCAGATCGGCGCGACCATCCTCGCCGGTGGTCTGCTCGCGGTCCTCGGCGTGCGCCTCGACCTGTTTCTCGAGTGGCCGTCCTTGCCGCAATCGATGCTCACCCTGGTCTGGATCGTCGGGGTGACCAACGCGCTCAACCTGCTCGACAACATGAACGGGCTCTGCGCCGGAATCGGGGCGATCGCCGCCGCGGCGCTGGCCGTGCTCAATCACGGATTCGGCGACACGACCGTCGCCGTGCTGGCCGCTGCGCTGAGCGGCGCCTGCGTCGGCTATCTCCCCTTCAACTACCCCCGCGCGCAGAGCTTCCTCGGCGACACGGGGTCGATGCTGATCGGCTTCTCACTCGCCGCCCTTTCCGTGATGGGCGTCTACACCAACGGTGCCCGCATCCCCGAGCTGGCGGTCCTGGCGCCGCTCGTCGTGTCGACTCTGCCGATCGTCGACGTCGTCGTCGTGGTGCTCTTGCGGCGGCGCGTCCGCGCCCGAGCGTTGCGGGGTGATCGGCTCCACGACAGCCACCGCCTCGTCCGCCGCCGCTTCGGTCCGCCGCGGGCCGTCGCCCTGGTGTGGGCGATGGCCGCGATGTGCGGCGCCGTGGCGGTGGCGTTGCCTTCGCTGAGGCCGGTGCACACGGTCCTGGCGTTGGCTGGGCTGATAGCCGTCCTCGCCGGCTTTTTCGCGATGGCCGGGTGGCGTGGCCTCGACGATCACGCTGGCTCCTGACCCGTGCCCCAGGTGGCCGTATCGATGCGGCGCGTCGTCGGGTTGGCGCGTGGGGCCGGGTTCAAAGGTGATCGCGGAAGTCCGGATGGGCGATGCTGCGAAGCGCCTCGGCGCGCTGCCGCAGCGTCTTGCCGCGCAGGCGGGCGACGCCGTACTCGGTGACGACGACGTCGGCGCTCACGCGTGGGATCGTCGCCGGCGCTTCGGCGGCCAGGCGGGTGACGATCTTCGAGAACTTGCCGTTCTCCGTCGTCGAGCTCAGCGCGAGGATCGCCATGCCGCCTTCCGACGCGGCGGCGCCGTCGACGAAGTCGAGACTCCCCCCGGCGCCGCTCATCTGAACGCCGGCCACCGTTTCCCCGTTGATTTGGCCCTGCAGGTCGATCTCGACGGCCGAGTTGATCGACACGAAGCGCGGTCTCCGGGCAATGCTTTCGAAGCCATGGGTCACGGGCGTCGGGTGCAACTGCACCGCGGGCGCTCGTGCCAGCCACGAATACAGCTCGGCACTGCCGCACACTTCTCCCGTCACGACTTGCGGGTCGTGGCGACTACGCTCGACGAAGTCGATCAGGCCGTCGGTGAGCATGCCCGAGTGCAGGTGAGCGCCGCGCACCTCGTGCAAGCGTCCGAGAACCCGGTCGGGAATGGCGCCGACGCCGATCTGCACCCACGCGCCGTCGGGGATGAGATCGAGTGTCTCGTCGGCGATGCGCTCGTCGCGCTCGGTGCGACGCGGAGTCGCGTACTCGCCGAGCGGACGGTCGGACTCGATGGCGAACGTGATCCGCTCCACCGGGATCTCCGTCGTCCCGCGCGTACGCGGCATGTGCGGGTTGATCTCGGCGATCACCATCGGCGCCACGCGCGTCAGCTCCTGGTACAGGCTCACCGAAATGCCGAGGTTCGCTCTCCCGTTCTCGGGAGGCGCGATCTGGACGACGACGACGTCCGGGGGCACCGGGCCGCCGGGGCGCACCACGGACAGGACGTCGCGGAAGCGCAGCGGCAGGAATTCCACCCGCTGTTCGCGGAACAGCGATCGAAGTTTCGCCGACGCTTGCCACGTCGTGTAGGTGAAGTGATCGCCGAGTCCCGCATCGAGGTAGGCGTACGAGCCGAACTGCAGCCCCGAGTAGAGATGGAGGTCGCGGAAGCGTTGGTGGTCTTGGATCAACGCTTCGTAGAACGTGGTCGGCTCGACTGCGCCGTGGGGCAGGATGACGCGTGCGCCGTCCGGGATCCGCGCGACCGCCTCACGCGGCGCGAGTCGTTCCATGCCTCACTGCGTCGCGCCGTCGTCGAGCGCCACCAATACGTCGATGAGGCGGCGGATCCCGTGTTCGAGGCTCTGCGTGGGAACCCGTTCGTCGACGCCGTGCATCCGACCCGCGTCCTCCGGTGCCAGGTCCATCGGCAGGAAGCCGTAGACCACCATGCCCCGTCGTCGGAAGTAGTGAGCGTCGGTGAACCCACGCAGGATGTTGGGAACCACGGGTGCCTGCTCGTGGCCGGCGACGCGCTCGATCGCCCGGTACAGGGGCGTGTCCGTCGCCGACGCTGACGGCGGGAAGTTCAAGAGAACCTCGACGTCGATGCCGTCGTCGCCGACGACGTCCTCGACGCTGGCGACGAACTCCTCTGGATCCACGCCGGGCAGGAGTCGACAGTCGAGATCGGCCGAGGCTCGGCGGGGGATGACGTTGGTCTTGCCGCTGCCCTGCAGCACCGTGGGAGTCACGGTGTTGCGGACCAGAGCCGCGTTGCGGGGATCGGCGAGGAATCGGGCGCGGAATTCCGGGTCCTTCAGTGCCTTGCGCAGGTCGCGGTAGTGAGCCGCCGTTTCGGGTTCCTCGGCGGCTGCGCGCGCGGCGTAGTAGGCCTGCACCTCGTCGGTCACGTGAAGGCCGCGATCCCACGCCTGGATGCGGGCCAGTGCGTCGATCAGGCGGGTCACCGCGGTGGCGTCCGGAGGAGTCGAGCCATGGCCCGCCTTGCCCTCGGCGCTGAGACGCAGCCAGCATGGGGTCTTCTCGGCTACCGCGACCTCGTAGACGCGCTTCCCCTCTTCGTTGCGGATATGGCCCCCTTCGTTGAGCATCAGCTCGGCGCCGCGCAACTCGTCGAAGTGATTCTCGACGAACCACTTCGCCCCGTGCACGCCGCCCGTCTCTTCGTCGGCAGTGCCCAGGAAGATCACGTCGCGGTCGAGCGCGATGTGGTTCCGAGCCAACAGGATCAGCGCCATCGCCTCGACGACGGCGACGCCCTTGCAGTCGATGGCGCCACGGCCGTGGACGTAGCCGCCTTCGACCGTGCCGGCGAACGGTGGGTGCTCCCACTCGCTCGCGTCGGCGGCGACGACGTCGAGGTGATTGAGCAGGACGATGGGTTTGGCGGTGCCCTTGCCCGGGTGACGCGCGAGGATCGTGCCGCGGCCCGGCGCCGACTCGAAGACCTTCACCTCGACCCCTTCCTTGCGAAAGCGATCGGCGAGAAAACGAGCGGCGGCGATCTCGTTGCCGGGAGGGTTGGTCGTGTCGATGCGGATGTACTCGGAGAGAAGGCTCGCCGCCTCTTCGGCCACTGCATCCCATTCGCCCTGCGTGGCGGTGGCGGGGGCGGCCGCCACGCTGCAGGCGAGCGCGAGCACCGTCGCCAACCGCCACCTGCGGAGCCGAATCATGATTCGGAGACCTCCTTGAGCTCGACCATGTAGCCGTCCGGGTCGCGCACATAGATCGATCGTCCCATGCCCTTGGCGCCCATGCGTACCGACGGCGCGTCCTCCAGCAGCTCGACCCCGTGCGAGCGCAGCTCGGCGATGGCGTCGTCGAGGGAGCCGGCGACCTCGAGGCAGCAGTGGAAGTAGCCGCCCCACTTGGCGCTGGCCTCGGCGTCGAAGCTCGGGTCGGGCACCAGATCGAGCAACTGCTCGCCGATGCGGACCGACACGAACGGCCGGGTTCCGGCGCGGAACTCCTCGAGGAAGAGCACGGGCAAGCCGAGGACGTCGCGGTAGAAGCCGAGCGCGCGCTCGAGGTCCTTGACCCGGAGAACGAAGTGATCGAGAGCGGTGACCGAGATCATGTGCACCTTGTAACGCGATCGTGTGCCTGCCGGTAGGCTCGCCGTCAGGCGCCGATCTCGGCGAGCGCATGCACCGCTTCGATCTGGCCGGTGCCGCAGATGACCGTCGTCACACCCGATTCGCGCCAGGCCGCGAGGCGGTCGGCGATGCGCTCCTTGGGCCCGATCAGCGTCACCTCGTCGACGAGCTCGTCGGGCACGGCAGCCGCCGCGTCGGCCTTCTTGCCGTCGAGGTAGAGGTCCTGGATCTTCTTGGCGGCCGCCTCGAACCCGTAGCGGCAGGCGAGATCGTTGTAGAAGTTCTTGCCGCGCGCGCCCATGCCGCCGACGTACAACGCGAGCATCGGCTTGAGCATGTCGCGTCCGCCGGCGACGTCGTCGGTGAGAATGACGTTGACGGTGGGCGCCACGTCGAACGTCTGCAGGCCTTTCCCGCCCCCGGCCTTGGCGAAACCGCGCTCGAGGGCTTCCAGGTAGACGGTGCTGCGAGTCGGCGAGAAGAAGATCGGGATCCAGCCATCGGCGATCTCCCCCGTCTGCTCGACGCTCTTCGGGCCGATGGTCGCGAGGTAGATGGGAATCTGCCGCCCGTGGAGAATCGACTTCAGCGGCTTGCCGAGGCCGGTGGCGTCGCTGCCCCGGTAGGGGATCTGGTAGTGCTGGCCCTCGTGCTCGAGAGCACCCTCGCGCGCCCAGATCTTGCGGAGGATCTCGACGTACTCGCGTGTGCGCTTCAGCGGCTTGCCGTACGGGACGCCATGCCAGCCCTCGACCACCTGCGGACCGGAGACGCCGAGGCCGCACAAGAACCGGCCCCCGCTCAACTGGTCGAGCGTCGTCGCCGTCATCGCGGTCATCGCCGGCGACCGCGCCGGCATCTGCATGATCGCCGTGCCCACCTTGATCTGCTTGGTCTGACCGGCGATCCACGCCAGTGGCGTCACCGCGTCGGAGCCGTAGGCCTCTGCCGCCCAGACCGAGTGGAACCCGGCGTCGTCGGCAGCTTTGACCAGATCCATGTCGATCTTCATTCGCGAGCCGGAGTAGCCGGCGTTGATTCCGAAGCGCATTTTGATTCTCCCTGAGCGAGTCCGTGGACGAGAACTATCGGCGATCTGGCCACGGCGCCAGGCCGTGGCTCATCCGAAGCAACCCATGCTCCATGACCCGCCGCCTCACGGGTCGAGGTCTTCTTCGACGAGCGGCGCGTCGCGTACGACGTCGCGTGCCAGGCGGCGGCCGACGACCTCGTCGATGCGACTGGCCGAAATCCCGGTCGCTGGCTTCTTGGCGCCGAGATGCGCAACCTCCAGCACCGTGCCGGCGGGAAGATCGGCAGCCGCGACCAGGCCCTTCATGAAGATGTCGCGCAACGGCGCGATGTGATCGGCGACTCGCTTCTTGTCGAGGGGGCTCGCCTTCATGCACTCGATGAAACGTACCCCCTCGACGAGGGTCTTCAGCTCGTCCGGCGTGACCGAGGCGATCACGTCGGGGCCGAACATCGCGCGGCTGAGCGTGAGATGCACCTCGAGCACTTCGATGCCCAGCGTCGCGGCGGCAAGTCCGGGGAAGGGCGTGCCCGAATGGTCCGACAAGCCGACGGCGCAACCATAGCGTTCGCGCAATGCGGCGAGCAGATTGAGGCCGATCATCTCCGGCGGGCTCGGGTACTGCGTCGAGCACTGAAGCACTGCCAACGGCGGGGCCTGGCGCCGCAGGCGATCGACGGCGGCATCGACTTCTTCCCAGGGACTCATGCCCGTCGAGAGAATCACCGGCTGACCGGTCGCGGCCACGGCGTCGAGCATCGGGAAGTTGGTGATCTCGCCCGAGGCGATCTTCCAACCGGCGACGCCGACCTCGCGCAACAAGGCAACCGCCTCGTTCGAGAACGGCGAGCTCAGAAACAGGATGCCCGTCTCGTCGGCATGACGCTTCAAGCCCTTCCACTGATCGGCGCTGAACTCCATGCGACGCCAGTAGTCGAATCGGCTTGCGTCCTGCGGGCTGAAGCGCGTGCGCCAGGGCTCGGCCGGCGTGCTCTCGGCGGCGGCGATGTGCGTCTGGAACTTGACCGCGTCGGCGCCCGCCGCAGCGGCGGCGTCGATGAACGCGTGCGCCATGCCGAGACTTCCGTCGTGAGCCTGGGCGACTTCGGCGATGACCGTGCAAGGAGCGCCGGTCCGCGGGCTCGCGAGCCAGCTACGTCGTGCGGTTGCCATGGCGGCGATTCTTCACTCCGCACGGCGACCGAGGCAA
>CALJUJ010000436.1 GCA_937975525.1 uncultured bacterium | reverse complement strand
TTCGACGACTTCGACGCCGCCGTCGCCTTCGTCCTCGTCGCGCCCGACGCGCCGGCGGTCGCCGCGCCTCCTGCGTCGCGGTGACGCGCCGTTTCGCTGCGGGGGACCGTGGCCTCCCCGCTGCGCCGATCTCGCTACACCCATCCTCACTTCACATGGGTGTCATCTGCCGACCGTCTCCAGAAGGTCGACAACCTTCGAGATCAGGCCTCGAAAATCGTGTTTGGCGGCACGAATCTCGTATCCGAATCGATATCCTTGGTAGCGACGGCGTCGTGACATGCCCGACCGGAGGCTACCGAAACCAGATGCATTGGTCGTGGTATTCCGACCCGGCATCGACTCGAAGCGATCGACGTCCCACGCAGGTCCGCCTCAGCTGCAGCCCTCCGCAGGCGAGCTCGCGAGCAGCTGGCGCAGCAGCCGCTGCCGGTCGGCGGGCCCGGTGTGGCGATCGCGGTCGACGTCTCCGGCGCACAGGCTCGCCTCGCATCCGTAGTCGGCCATGAGCGCCGCCACGTCCGCCGCCGTCACGCCTCCATCGTCGTTCACGTCGGCCATGCAGCTCGTCGCCACTCCGCTCGGACACTCGTCGCAGGTGGCCCAGCACACCGGCGACAGGATGATGGGATCGCTGTCGATCGGCACGACCAGTCCGTAGTTGGCCCAAGCATCGCACGGCGCGAAGTCGCACACGCTGCCGATCGGCGCACCGCCGCTCTCGCTCCATCCATTGCGGGTGAACAGGTACTCGTGGCGCCCCGGCTCGAGCGGCACCGTTCGCGTCCAGACACCATCGCCGTCCGGATCATCGAGGGGGAGCGACCACCCGTTCCAATCGTTGAACGAGCCGTTCACGTACAGGCGATCCGTCGGGCCCAGATCCAGTGTGCCCGTCGCGACTTGAAAGGTCACCGGCACCGTTTCGGCCACGATCGGCTCGGTCATCGCGAGGTGAAGCTTCCCGGCGGAGACCGAAACCCCCTGCGGGACGAAGCGGCAGAAATTGCCACCGAAGCCCCGAAAGGAGCTGACCGCCCATCGGTCGTGATCCCACCGGTCGAACGAATCGCTCCACTCGAGGGTGAAGTCGTCGTTCGAGCCCGTATCTCCGGCACCCGGCGTGTAGCGCGCATAGCTCACGTACTCGTAGTGCGTCGCCAGCGGCAACATCTCGCCCGTCCACGGGCCCGCCCAGTCCGGCGCATCGGTAGCCCAGAGGTTCATCATGATCCGCATCGGATGAATCAGACCCTGCACGATCGGCTCGTCCTGCGTGTAGGCGATCATCCCGTCGACGAACCATTGCACGCGCCCCGGCGTCCACTCGATCGCGTAGGTGTGCAGCCCCGCGTGTGGGCTGAAGTCGACCGGCACGATGCGCGTGTAACCGAATGGACCGGGGTAGTGGGTGGTGAAGTGCAAGCTCCGGTCGCGGTTGCCGGTCATCTCGACGTCGATCTCGTTGTTCTCGGCGGGCCAGTTGCAGCCGACGTCGAGGTTGTAGAGGAAGAACGAGCTGACGACGCCGTCTCCCGCAGCACTCTGCATCCGCACCTCGAAGCGCCCGTGGAGAAAGGCCTCGCGCGTCGCGATCTCGCCGCTGTAGCACTCCTGCCCAGGCGCCGACGACGCTCCGAGAATCAGCATCACGCACGCGCCTGCGACCACCCCGACATCGCCGCCTGTCCGTGCCCTCGCCATGGAACGATCCTATTCCGTTCCCTCTCCTGCACAAGCTCGGCGGGCGGCGCCGAATCCCGGGTGCGCGAAACCAGGTTTGTCGCCGCCGCGGTAATGCCCGCCTAGCGCTCGACCAGCAGGTCGGCGAGCTCTTCGGGGGCCGTCGTCAGGCTCAAGTTGCCGGTTTCCGTCACCAAGACGGTGTCGGAGTGGCGGAAGCCGCCGACGCCCGGCAGGTAGATCCCGGGCTCGATGCTGAACAGCATGCTCGGCTCGATCACGCGGTCGTAGGCGATTGCCAGGAACGGCGCCTCATGGCCGGTGACGCCGAAGCTGTGCCCGGTTCGATGCAGGATCCGGTCGAGGTAGCCGTGCTTCTCGAAGTGGTCGCGCACGGCCTGGTCGACCGCGGCCATGCTCCCCCCCGGACGGACCCGCTCGAAAGCGATCCGCCGGGCCTCGAGCATCACCGCGAACGGCTGTCGGGCGGCATCGGGCACCGAGTTGAGAAAGAAGGTGCGCTCGATCTCGGCGCCGTAGCCGTTGACGCGGCAGTTGACCACGGTGACGTGCGGGCCGCCCTCCTCGACCTGGGCGAAGACGTCGGTGAAGTTGTGCGGATCGTGCGAGAGGCTCGGCGGCTGCACGACGGCCGCGAAGCTGCTCGCCAGCATGTTCGCGTTCGGCATGTCGGTGAGCATGCGGCCAGCGATCGAGCGCGACACGGCGCCGTACAGCGCGATCACCGGCTCACCCGGTCGGCTCGCGGCGACGAGCTCTTCGTGGCCGGCGCTGACGAGCTTCGCCGCATACGCGAGGCGACCGATCTCGTACTCGGTCTTCACCATGCGCGCCTCGTCGACGATGTCGGTGCGCACCCGTTCGCCCGGAATCTCTTCGGCGACTTGCAGCGGGCAGACCGACTCGACGCCGACGCGGTGTGCGCCGCCGAGGGCATCGCGCAAGCGGTCCGACCAGCGCTCGCCGACCGGCGCGGGAAACTCGAAGTAGCGCACGAGCTCGAGCTCGCCGACCGCGCGCACACGCACGTGCTCTTCCTCCAAGTGCGGCACGACGAAGCGCAGCGGGCCGTGTCGCGGCCCCACGAGGACGGAGGGCCGCTCGGG
>CALJUJ010000435.1 GCA_937975525.1 uncultured bacterium | reverse complement strand
AGGGCTGATGCATCCGACCTTCAAGCAGATGATGAACGAGGTCGTCGAGTACGGGAGCTGCTGCGAGTGCGGCTCCTGCGTTCTCGTATGTCCGCACAACGTCATCGACTACATCGACGGCAAGCCCAAGCAGGTCGCCAAGGCCACCAATCCATTCGACAAGTGCGGTATCAGCGAGGGCATCGGCTGCGACGTTTGCGCGCAGGTATGCCCCCGTCTCGGCGATCGCGAGCATCATCTCGCCGAGGCGGTGTTCGGCGCGGAGCCGAAGTATCGCGGCGGGTTCGGCAACTACCGGCGGATCGTCGCTGCTCGTTCGAAGGATCCCGAAGTCCTGGCACGCTGCGAGGACGGCGGCGTCGTCACCACCATCCTCGTGTGGGGCTTGCGCAACGGAACCTTCGACGGCGGCGTGGTGTCGGCGACCGACGCGGCGGCGCCGTGCCGGCCGCAGCCGCGCGTGGTGACGACCGTGGACGGGGCGATCGCCAGCGCGAGCTCCTGGTACACCTACTGCCCCAACAACCTCGCGCTCGCCGAGGCGGCCGAGAAGGGGCTCGAGAAGATCGCCTTCGTCGGGGTGCCCTGCCAGATCACGCCTGTTCGCAAGATGGAGCAAGCCGACGCTTCGTACCTCGACAACGGCCGCAAGAAGGAGAAGCACGTCGAGCGTCAGCGTGGCTTTCTCAAGGGTTTTGCCGAGCGTGTGGCCTTCAATATCGGCCTCCTGTGTAGCGAGGTGTTCACGTTCGACGAGCTCATGCTCGACGAGATCGAAGGCAACATGGGCATTCCGCTTGCCGACATCAAGAAGTTCAACGTCAAGGGCAAGATCCTCATCGACAAGAAGAACGGTGAGCGCGTCGAGATGAATCTGCGCGAGGCCCAGGAGTACGCGCGGCCCGAGTGTCACCATTGCGGCGACTTCTCGGCCGAGCTCGCGGACATCTCCTGCGGCGGTGTCGGCGCGACCGATTGGACGATCACGGTGCTGCGAACCGAGAAGGGGGAGCGGGTGTTCGATGCGATGGTGGCGGAGGGGCTCCTGGACGTTCGCCCGATCGAGGACTACGAGACCTCGATGAAAGTCTTCTTGCGCCTGGCGCGCAAGCAGCGCCTGCGGGTGCCGGTGCCGCCGGGCCGCACCGAGTCGTGGGTGCGGCCGCGTGGATTCGGCGGCGCCTGAAGCCGTACCGAGCATGTCGTCCGCAACCAAAAAGCGCGACGCGCACGGCGCAGAGCCGCCGACTGCCTTTCCGCCTCACTATCTCGAGAAGCTCATCGAGAGCTCGCCGGACATCGTGGTCGCGATCGACCGCGCTGGTCGCATCGTCTTCTACAACGACGGCGCGGAGAAGAACCTCGGCTACAGCGGCGCCGAGACCCTCGGCCACGACGTCGACTTGATCTACCCGACGCTCGACGAGGCCAAGCGAGTCATGCGCGCGATGCGCGACGACGAGCACGGCGGCCCGGGCAAGCTCAAGAACTTCGAAACCGTATTCATCGATCGCTGGGGCACCGAGGTGCCGGTGGCGATTTCGGGGTCGATCCTCTGCGACGACGACGGTCTCGAGATCGGCTCGATCGGTTTCGCCAAGGACATCCGCGAGCTGCGGCGCCGCGACCGCATGGCCACGCTCGGCGAAGTGGCGGTCGCGGTTTGTCACCAGATCAACAATCCGCTGGAGGTCATCCTCAACCAGTCGGCTCTGTTGCGCAGCTTCGCACGCAGCCTGCCGGAAGAATCGGGTGGCGCCGGAGCGGAGGAGCGCGTCGAGGCAGTCCGCAAGGAAGTCGAGAAGATCCAGGAGATCGTCAACCGCCTCGTCGCGCTTTCTCGTGGTGAGACGTACGGGACGACGGAATACCACGGCGGCACCAAGATGGCGGACCTGTCGCCGGTGTCGCGGCCGACGACTACCGGCGAACGCAGCCTCGAGGGGGTACGCGCCCTGGTGGTGGATGACGACCTCGCCGTCTGTTTTTCGCTGCGCGACCTGCTGGTGGCCGAGGGATGTCAGGTGCTCACCGCCGGAACCGGCCTCGAAGCTCTCCGTGTGCTCGAGCATGCCGAGGTCGACGTGATCATCAGCGACGTCGTGATGCCCGATCTCGACGGCTATGACTTGTACATGGAAGTGAAGGAACGCAGCGATACGCCGGTGTTGCTGATGACCGGCTACTATTACGACCGCGATCACGTCATCAAGCGCAGCCGCCTCGAGGGCCTGGAGAACGTGTTGTTCAAGAAGCCGGTCGATCCGGAGCGTCTGACGAAACTGATTCGCGAGGTGTGCCACCGCGAGCCGCCGCCGTCGGCGTGAGGGGCGCGACCGTGGCTGCGTTGCGCAGGCGGCGCCGGTCCGGGGTCGGCGTCGCTGCGGGTGCCAGGGGTAAGGTCAGCTCGACTCCGCCGGCACCGAGGATGACGGCATGGTCCGTCGCGATGTGGACCAGGCGTCCCAAACCCGGAACCGATTCTTCGCTACGGTACAGCTGGCTCGACCCGTCGGGCGACTCGATCGCCGCGTATGAGATCGGATCGCCGACCGCGGTTCCGGCGAGTCGAAAGCCGTCATGGCTTCGCGCCGAACTCGGCGCCGAGGGAGTTTCCGTCGCGCTCGGCGTGGCGGTGGCGGAAGAGCGCACGGGCGGCGACGACGTGCCGGTGCGGAGCCACAGTGCCCACGCGCCGGCGGCGAGTGCGGCGGCCATCAGGGCGGGGATGAGCAACCGCTGCATCAGGTCCGCCCCCGCGGTGACGCGAAGTTGATGACTCCGGTGGGCGCGTCGAGCGCGGTGTTGCTGCGGTACTGGGGTCCGGTGCTGCTCTGGATGCTGGTGATCTCCGCCTTTTCCAGCGATCCCTTCTCGGCGCAGAACACGCACCGGTACATCGACCCGTTGCTGCGATACCTGTTTCCGGATCTCGATGCGGCCGGATTCCACCTGGCGCATTTCTGGATCCGGAAGGCTGCCCACTTCGTCGAGTTCTTTGTGCTCGGGCTGCTCGCGTTCGTCGCGTTCCGGCGCGGCCGCTCGCCGCGCTGGCGGCTCGAGTGGGCGGCGAAGACAATGGCCCTCGTGGTCGCCTGCGCGCTCGCGGACGAGCTGCACCAGGCTTTCGTTCCGACCCGCGGGCCATCGCTCTTCGACTCGGCCGTCGATTCCCTGGGGGGGATCGCCAGCCAGCTGGTGCTGTACGCCTGGTACGCGTTCATGCGTCGACCTCACGAAGGAGAGCGTCCCGCTTAGCACATCGACGCTCCGCGTCGAACGTGGCCGGCCTTGCGCGTCGAGCGGTGCATCGCTGGACACCGCGGGGGTGCTGTGATCTGTCGCGCGGCCATGCCAGCGCGCTCGACACGGCACCGTCAGGCCGCCCGCATGGGCGTGCTCTTGCGCGTCGAGCGCGAGCTCTGGGCGCGTGGGCTCACCCGCGTCGCCGGAGTCGACGAGGTGGGCGTAGGGCCGCTGGCCGGTCCGGTCGTCGCCGCCGCCGTCATCGTACCACCGACGATGCGCCTTCGCGGCGTCGACGACTCGAAGAAGTTGCGCCCGGCAGCCCGGGAGGAGCTGGCCGAGCAGATCCGCGCCGAGGCGCTCGGGGTGGCGCTGGGCACGGTGGAGGTCGACGAGATCGATCGCATCAACATCTACCGAGCGACCTTGGAGGCGATGCGGCGCGCGGTCACGGCCCTGCCGGTCGCTCCAGAGCACGTAGTCGTCGATGCGCGCACGATTCCCGACATCGAGTGCGCGCAGACGGCTTACGTCAAGGGCGACGCCCGCAGCTATTCGATCGCCGCGGCGTCGATCGTCGCCAAGGTGGCGCGCGACGCCCGGATGCGCGAGCTCGACGCCCGCTACCCCGAGTACGGGTTTGCGTCGCACATGGGCTACGGAACCCGCGCTCACCTCGCCGCGATCGCCGCCCACGGCCCCTGTCCGGCACACCGCCGTTCCTTCGCGCCGGTGCGTGAGCTGCGCTTGCCGGGATTTTAGGATAGGAAGCTTCGCAGTCCGCGAGAAAGGTCGAGAGATACGGCATGTCGATGGAAGATCGCACGAAGACGGTGGTGCTGCAGCGCCCGAAGACGCTCAACCCGATGGAGTGGATCCGCTGGCTCTACGAGTGGGTGTTGCACTGGGCGGCGACGCCCTACGGCGTCCCGGCGTTGGCCATTCTCGCATTCGCCGAGTCGTCCTTTTTCCCCGTGCCACCCGACGTGTTGCTGCTCGCGCTCTGCCTCGGCGCACCGGCGCGCGCCTTCTACTTCGCTGCGGTGTGCGCCGTGTTCTCGGTGGCGGGCGGCGTCGCCGGCTACGCGATCGGCTGGCTCGTCTGGGAGCAGGTGCGCGAGTTCTTCTTCGCGTACATTTTCGCGGAGGAAGTCTTCGCCAGGGTGCAGGAGATTTACCGGCAGTACGATTTCTGGGCCGTCTTCGCCGCCGGATTCACGCCGATCCCTTACAAGGTTTTCACGATCGCAGCCGGCGTCTTCGAGATCGACTTCCTGCGTTTCGTGCTGGCTTCCGCGGTCAGCCGTTCGGCCCGGTTCTTCCTCGTCGCGGGGCTGATCTGGCAGTTCGGTCCGCCGATCAAGGACTTCATCGACCGCTACTTCAACTTGCTCTCGGTCGTCTTCGTCGT
>CALJUJ010000434.1 GCA_937975525.1 uncultured bacterium | reverse complement strand
GGTTCCCTTGGTTTCGATTGCGGCGAGCCGGGTGTGCGGTTCCGTCGTCGGGTGCGACCTGGGGGGAGACATACCATGCGCACTGTCCCCCTCGACCCACCCGCCCGTGCGGAGATCGATGTGCTTCGCCCGGCGCGACGACGTACGGACCGAAGCAAGCGGCGCCGCCGGTGAGGCGAAGGCCGCGCGGACCCGTCGCGTTTCGGACTTGAGCTGATGCCGAGGATTGTCCAGGCTGGAAACGTGACCCATTTCGCGCAACCGCTATCGATCGCCCTCCTGACGCTAGCACAGCTCTTCGCCCTGCAGGGGATCGTCGACGCTGCCGAGATTCCCGTCGCCGGTCAGGCCTTGTGGATCCGGGACTACGGAGTCGAGCCGTCGCGTCGTATCGTCGCACGTAGCCGCGCTGCCGAGCTTGGAACTCCGCTCGCGGATCCCCGCGTCGTGGGGGCGCGCGTCGAGATCCTCGGCGAGGGCGGCGACGGCGGCGACTCCACCGTACTCGATCTTCCGCCGCACCGCTGGCGTGGGCTCGGCACGCCGCGCGGAAGCCGGGGCTACCGCTTCGTCGACCGCGACGGACCGGTCCGCTCCGTTCGCCTGCTCCACGGCGCGCGCGGAACCTCGGTTCGCATCTACGCCGCGGGCGACGATCTGCCGTTCGCCATGTCCGCACCGCAGGATTCCGTTTTGGTTCGTTTCGAGCTGGGAGGTGATGCCGTCTGCATGGCCTTTCGAGAGCCGAGCCTCCGACGCAACGACGGTCGCGTGCTACGCGCGCGAAGATCTGCGGTGCCGGCGTCGTGCTCTCCTCGCGCCTGCGGCGACGGCCGCACCGATCCCGGCGAAGATTGCGACGACGGCAATCGCGTCGCTCGCGACGGGTGTTCACCCACGTGCCGAAGTGAGATCGGGGATCCGTGCATCGGCATCGAGCCGGCGAGCAGTGCCACGCTGGGCCTTTCGGAGGTGGCCACTGGTCTCTCACGCCCGCTCTGGGTCGTGGCGCCGCCCGGCGATGTCGGCCGTTCGTTCATCGTCGAACAGTCCGGCACCGTCCGGATCGTCGACGACGGCGAGGTTCTACCCGCACCCTTCCTCGACCTTCGTAGTCGCGTCTCCTGCTGCGGAGAGCAGGGACTGCTCAGCCTGGTCTTTCATCCGCGCTACGCGGAGAATCGATGGTTCTTCGTGAACTACACCGACCGAACGGGAGCCACGATCGTCGCGCGTTGGCGCGTGAGCAACGACCCGAACCTCGCCGAGCCGGACAGCGAACGCGTGCTGCTGCGCATCCGCCAGGACTTCTCCAACCACAACGGTGGACAACTCGCGTTCGGGCCGGATGGGATGCTTTACGTCGGCATGGGTGACGGCGGTGCCGGCGGCGATCCGAACGAACGAGCCCAGGATCCGACGTCTCTGCTCGGCAAGCTCCTGCGGCTCGACGTCGACGTGGAGGGCGAGCCCTATGTGGCCGTCCCGGCCGACAACCCACGCGCCGAAGAAGGCCTTCCGCTCGGGCTGATCTGGGCATCCGGGCTGCGCAACCCGTGGCGCTTCTCGTTCGATTCCGCAACGGGCGGCTTGTATCTGAGCGACGTAGGCCAGAACGCGCGCGAGGAGATCAACGTTCAGCCGGCGGCGAGCCCGGGTGGAGAGAACTACGGCTGGGACATCTTCGAAGGCACGGCGTGCTTCGAGCCGCCGCCGCCGGGCCCGACCTGCCCGGATCCGACCGGAACCTTCGTCGAGCCGGTACACGAGTACGACCACCCGACGGGATGCTCGATCACCGGGGGCTTCGTCTATCGCGGCTGTCGCATGCCCGACCTACACGGAACCTACTTCTACTCCGATTTCTGCAACCCGTTCGTCCGGACCTTCCAGCTCGTAGAGGGGGTAGCGAGCAACCACCGCGACCGCGCCCCCGAGCTGGTCGCGGACGGCACCGCTCTCGCCGGAGTGACCTCGTTCGGCCTCGACGCTGCTGGAGAGATCTACGTGACGACCCTCGGCGGCAGCGTCTACCGTATCGCCCCGCGTTGAAACGGGGGTGCGGTCAGTCGTCGAGATCGAGCACGACGGGCGCGTGGTCGGAGGGGGTGAGGCCGTCCTGCTTCTTGCGGTAGTCGCGGTCGATGAAAGCGTCGCGCACACGCGCTGCGGCGCTCGCGTTCGCCAGCAGGAAGTCGATGCGCAACCCCTGCTTTCGGTGGAAGGCGCCGCCGCGGTAGTCCCACCACGAGTACTCCTGCCGATCCGGGTGCAGCTTCCGAAAGACGTCGACGAAACCTAGATCCAGGAGCCGCTGAAACCGCCTGCGCTCCGGTTCACTGTGGAAGATCTGCCCGGCGAGCTGCGCTTCGTTCCAGCTGTCGATGGCCTGCGGGCAGACGTTGAAGTCGCCGCCGACGATCGTCGGAAGGTCGCCCGTGGAGCGCTCCAGGTGATCCGCGAGCGCATCGAACCAGGTGAGCTTGCGCGCGTAGTCGGGGTGCTCGAGCGTCTTGCCGTTGGGGCAATACACGCTGGTCACGCGAAGCTCGTTCAGATCGGCCGAAACCAGACGCTCGCCCATGTCTTCCTGCCCTGCGAGCCCGGGTGCGACGGTGCGCAGCTCGGAGCGACTGAAGACGGCGCCACCGTTCCAACTCTTCTGACCGTGCACGACGGCTTCGTAGCCGAGATCAGCCAGCTCCGCCCGTGGGAATGCGGCTTCCTCCAGCTTCAGCTCCTGCAAGGCGACGACGTCGGGCTGCCGATCGCGCAGCCAGCCGACGAAGAACTCCAGCCGTGCACGGAGTCCGTTCACATTCCAAGTCGCAATGCGCATTTCCAGGATCGTCGGCGCGCGCCGCGCCGGGCTTCGCCTCGGGGCTAGTTGCGTCGGCGCCGCCGGCGGACGGAGGCGATTCCGGCAGCGACCAGCAGCCCGGCGGTAGCGGCAAGGGCCGTCGTCCCGAGCGCAGGCGCGGGGAGTGGCCCCGGGGTCGTGTCTCTCTCGGCGTCGATGCCCACGGCTCCGGAGATGCGGCTCGCCGCGGCCAAGCCGTTGTTGCAAGACGCCATCTCGAAGCCTGCCGTCTGTTCGATCGTGTTCGGCGTGGCGTCGTTGCTCGTTGCCGAGAGCTTGCGGAAATCGAATTCCAGCTCGCAGAACGGGAACGTGCTCTCGGGAATGACGACCGGAGCGTTCGCTGTGAACATGACCTCGTTCGGCGAAGCGCCCCCACCGCTGTTGGCGCTCCAGGAGACGCCAGGGCATGTGGTCGAGATGTTGCCGACGTAGCCGGCCACGCTGCCGTCGTCGATGCACGTCGGCAGGATCGCTAGGCAGAAGCCTCCGGGGCACTCCGAATGATTGCTGCAAGCGTTGCTGGTGTCGTTGCTGCACACGCGGCTCTTGCAATCGAGGCCGAACAACAGCTGCGAAACACTGAGTTGATTGCCTCCGGAGATCGAGCCGGCGCCGATCGAGAGCTTCACCCGGTCGATGGAGCCGACGACGTTGGGGGTCTGCACCGTGACGTATTCGATCGCCAGCAGCCCGTTGCACGTGTTCTGGGCGTTCGCTGCAACGCTTCCGCCCAGGATGAATGCGGCAGCGAACGAAGAAATGACGGCGGTACGAATCATCGACGACCTCCCGGAGTTCGCCCGCGAGCATAGCGAACTCGGCCGAAGGTTCCAACGAAAACTCGCATGGTTGGCAGTCTCGCTTGCCGGTGGTATCGCCATGGCTCGCCGCCTGGAGATCGACGCATCGTGCCGACGTACGACGACTACCGTAACGAGTGGATGCGCACGAGCCTGCGCGCGCCCGCGTACACGATCTCGTTGCTGACGTGCGCGTATGCCGTCGCCGAGCTGGTGTACACTGCCGAGCGCTTCCGCCCGGCGATTCCGGCGTACATCGTCCAGATCGTCGTCCCCCTGCTCGTGTGGCGGCTCGTACTGATGTTGCCGGCGCGATTCGCCCAACGCATCGCCCTCGTCGGAGACTTGTTGTTCACCGGGGCTTTGCTCAGCCAACTGTCGCAGCCGACGACCTCCGTGGAAGCGACCGCAGCATCGACATCGGTAAAGGTCATGGCGACGGCGATGTTCTTTCC
>CALJUJ010000433.1 GCA_937975525.1 uncultured bacterium | reverse complement strand
CGTAGGTCCGATCGTCGTCGAAGATGACCGTCGGCGGTGGCATCCCCAGCTCCGCTGCTTGCGCCGTCGTGGCCGCCGCGACCATTTCGCGGCGCTGCTGGGGCGTGCTCGACGCCCACTTCTCCTTGATCGCCCGGAGCTTCTCGCACCAGCTCTTGGCACTCCCCCGCGAGGCCATGCCGAAGGGGTCATCTCCGTAGAACACGTCGCCCGATCCCGTCGAAATCCGATTGGCCACGCCGCCGCCCAGCAATCGATGGCGCCGACCGCTCGGTGGTCATTGATGAATACGCGCGGGACGCCGGCCCTGACGCGCTCCGGGCCGTGCTCGGCGCAGCGGTGTACATCGCCAGTGCGAATGGCGCGGCGGTCGTTGATGAACACGTTCGTCGAGCCCATGCTCTTCGAGAGCCGCATCGGCGGATGGTCGCACTGATCTCCACTTCGTGCGGCGTTCTTCATTGTCCTGTGGGACTCCTTTGGGTTGCCTCAGCCGGCGAAGGAACCGATCGCGCGCACTCGGAGGGAGCATGCGACGCGCTCATGCAGCTCGAGGCGTGGGTAGCGCTCGGCCAAAATGCGCACCTCCAGATCCGTGAGCAGCGGAAGCTCGCGCACGCAGGCTTCGCTCAGGTAGCACGGGTAGCCTTCACCGCCGACGAGCAACCTCGCCCGAACGTGGCGCCCTCCCAGTACGCTGCAACGCGCGAGTTCACCCTGTGCGAGCAGCGCCATCCTCGCCTCCTCTTCGAGCGCCGGAGCGTTGGCGCCTGCCAGCGAGACCAGCTCCGAGTGGGCTGCGGATAGACGCGGGATGGAGGAGTGGAGAACGGGCCGATCGAGCAACGCGGCCACCCGATCGAGCGTGTCAGAAGCCGTTGGATTTGCGGCGTGCTCCAAGCTCAGGGCGGCGTGCAGGAACCTGAGGCGCGCCACCCGGTCGACCTCGAGGAACAATTTTCCGTCCAAGATCACGAACGGCGGCAACCGGCCGCTACCGACCTCGCGCTCGCCGATCGGGTGCGGGTTCTCTGGGGAGTCAGAGACGGGGCCGTGTCCCAGGACGGCACCGGCGAGCGCTTCTGGGCTGCTCTCGGGGGCCTCGCCTTCGGATGGCTCGATCTCTTCGAGCACGGGCCGGAACGTAGTCGCGACCTGCTCGAAACACTCTCCACAGCCGAACAGGATCGACAGCGCGGAGCTGGTCGTTCTCGTGGGCCCCCGACCGCGGTGGAAAGGCAACGCTGGTCCGCTAGCCGACCCTTCGTGGTGGACCGTGCTGCCAATCAGGTGGTCGATGTCGTCGTCGATGCTTGCCATTCCGTCGATCTCGCGTGGTGTCTACCCCGGTCGGCGCGAGAAGACGCGCTCCGCTTTCCTCTGGCGGGCCTGTGGCTGGGCGGCGCTTGCTCGCCTGCCCTTGGTTGCGCTGGCGCCGAGCGCACGCACTCCGCTCGGCTTGCGGCCCGGCCGAAGCTCGCCCCCCTCTTCCAGGCTCTCCAGGAAGTCAGTCGGGTCGAGCAATCTGTCGTCTCTGCTATATACGCCCTTTCCGCGAAAGACCCCGTCACGTGCGGCTGCGCCGAAGAGCTCGAAGTGGCGCATCGGATTTCTCACGTTCGCCACCTGCCCGAGCGCACCGAGCACATCCCCTTCTTCGACCGCGTCGCCTTTGGTCCATTTCGGCGCGACCACCGCGCCCTCCGGGAGCTCGAGCGCCGCCGCAGCATAGCCCTTACGTAGCGCGGTTTGGTGGTCGTCGTATTCCGATGGCACGAGGATCTCCGCATACCTGACGACGACTTCGAGGCCGGGATGATAGACGGCGATCGCGCCCGTCGCCGGCTGGCCTCCCTTGGCTTCCGTGAAGTTCGTCGACGTGTAGACGACCTCGCCATCCGCTATGGCGCGGACGAGCGTCCCGAGCGGGGCATAGAGGTCGCATCCCGCGTGCAGACGGCCGCCGCGATTCCAACCGAACTGGCGCTGTCCGCTGGT
>CALJUJ010000432.1 GCA_937975525.1 uncultured bacterium | reverse complement strand
CGCGAGATCGGTGACGACGACGAGATCATCGTCGTCGACGACGGGTCGGCCGACGCTTCAGCTTCGGTGGCAGCCGCCAGGCCGGTGCGGCTGGTTCGACTCGCCGCCAACTCCGGGCGCGAGGCGGCCCGGCTCGCCGGGGCGCGCGCCGGACGCGGCCGCTTCGTGCTGTTCACCGACGCCGACGCCGAGCTCCAACCGGGGGCCGTCGAGGCGTTGCTGGCGCCGTTGGCCACCGGTCGCGCCGACGTCGCCGTTGGCGTCTACAGCGCGGCGACGGCGGCGCCCGACTTGGTGAGCCGCTTCAAGAACGCTTGGATCCGCCACACCTTCCTGCAGACGAGCGACCGCATCGCCTTCCCGTTCGGCTGCATCTCCGCGATGTCGCGCGAGCTCTTCGTCGACGCCAGCGATGCGGTCGGTTGGCGCGACGATCTCGAAGACTTCGCCCTCGGCGCCGAGCTCCAGGGGCGCGGCGTGCGCTTCCGCTTCGTGCCGGCGGCGGAGGTCCTCCACAAGCGGCGTTTCGACGTGGCGAGCCTGCTCGCCAACGACTTCGGCCGGGCACGCGCCGGAACGCACCTGCTGCTGAGCCGCTTCGGGGTGGGGTCCATCGCCCGCCAACGGCGGTTCGCCAACATCGGGCCGGAGTACGCCGTCGGGGCGCTGGTCGGCTGCAGCGCGCTCGGCGCCGCGGCGCTCGGCCACGGCGGCGCCGGCGTCGGGCTCGCGCTCGCCTACCTGGCGATCAACGCGTCTTTGCTGCGCGCGCTCCAACGCGACGGCGGCCTGCGTCTCGCCGGCGCCGGCGTGCTGCTGCTGGCGCTGTCGCAGGGCGCGGCTCTGGCCGGCGGTCTGGCCGCACTGCTCGACATGGCGCAGCGGCCGTGGGCGCGCTCCCGCTGAGGCGCCCGGGGATCGCCCGTCGCGTCTCGGCTTGATTGGGGAGCGGGCACGCGAACCGAGCTGAGACACTACGCGGTCGCGGCGAGGCCGTGACGCGGCCGGACGAGTTCGCTACACTCCCGCCTTTCTCCACGACGGCGGCGCGAGGGACAGCGATGATCGAGCGTTACACACGGCCGGAGATGGGCCGCATCTGGACCGACCAGGCCAAGTTCGAGATCTGGCTCGAGGTCGAGTTGCTCGCACTGGAAGCCCTCGTCGAGCGCGGCGACGTTCCGGCCGGCGTTCCCGAGGCCATCCGCGGCGCCGCGGTGGTCGACGTCGAGCGCGCCCTCGAGATCGAGCGCGAGGTCGCCCACGACATCATCGCCTTCGTCACCTCGATCACCGAGCAGTGTGGCCCCGAGGGGCGCTACCTCCACCTGGGCCTGACGTCGTCCGACGTGCTCGACACCGCGTTCGCGGTGCAGCTGGTGCGGGCTTCCGACCTGCTGATCGAGGCGGCCGAGGCGCTCACGGGCGCCATCGGCGAGCAGGCGCAGCGCTACCGTGGGACGCCGATGGTCGGGCGCACGCACGGCATCCACGCCGAGCCGATGACCTTTGGTCTCAAGCTCGCGGGCTGGTACGCCGAGATGCGCCGCAACCTGGAGCGCTTGCGGGCGGCGCGCGAAGCGATCCGCTTCGGTTCGATCTCGGGGGCGGTCGGCACCTTCGCGCACTCCGGGCCGGACATCGAAGCCTACGTTTGTGCCAAGCTTGGCCTCGAGGCGGAGCCCGTCGCCACGCAGGTGATCCCGCGCGACCGGCACGCCCAGTACTTCACGACGCTCGCCGTGGTGGCCGGCTCGCTCGAGCGCTTCGCGGTGGAGATCCGCCACCTCCAACGAACCGAGGTCGCCGAGGCGCAGGAGCCGTTCTCGCAGAAGCAGAAGGGCTCGTCGGCGATGCCGCACAAGCGCAACCCGATCCTGACCGAGAACGTCACCGGGCAGGCGCGATTGGTGCGCTCGTACGCGCTCGCAGCCCTGGAGAACATCGCCCTGTGGCACGAGCGCGACATCAGCCACTCGTCCGTCGAGCGAGTGATCGGCCCCGACGCGACCATCGCCCTGCACTTCATGCTGCACCGCATGACCGGCGTCGTCCGCAACCTGGTGGTGCACCCCGAGCGGATGGAGGCCAATCTCGAGCTGTGGCGCGGCGCGACGTTCTCCGAGGCCGTGCTGCTGGCGCTCGTGCGCAAGGGGCGGCCGCGCGAAGAAGCCTACCGCTGGGTGCAACGCTGCGGCCTCAAGGCGCACGAGGGCGCCGACTTCCGCACCGAGGTCGCGAACGACCCGGACATCACCACACATCTGTCGAAAGCGGAGATCGCCGAGCTCTTCGACCTGAAGCACCAGTTGCGCTATGAGGAAGCCCTTTTTCAGCGGGCATTCGGGGAGAGCTGACATCGTGGAAAAGCGCGAGCTGCTGTACGAGGGCAAGGCCAAGAAGCTGTTTGCCACCGACGACCCCGACCTCGTCGTCCAGTACTTCAAGGACGACGCGACGGCGTTCGACGGCACCAAGAAGAGCACCATCGAGGCGAAGGGCGTCGTCAACAACGCCTGCTCCGAGATTTTCTTCCGCCTGCTCGAGGAGAACGGTGTCGCGACCCACTTCGTCGAGCGCCTGAGCGAGCGCGAGATGCTCGCCAAGCGGCTCGAGATCATTCCGGTCGAGATGATCGTGCGCAACGTCATGGCCGGGAGCCTGGCGCGCCGCCTCGGCCGCGACGAAGGCGGCGCCCTTTCGGCGCCGATCGTCGAGTACTGCTACAAGAGCGACGCCCTGCACGATCCGCTCATCAACCGCTGGCACGTCACCGTGCTCGGCTTCGCCACGGCGGCGGAGATCGACCGAATGACCGAGCTCGCGCTGCGCATCAACGAGGTCCTGCGACCGTTCCTGGCCGCACGCAAGCTGCTCCTGGTCGACATGAAGCTCGAGTTCGGACGCCACCACGGCGAGATCCTGCTCGGCGACGAGATCTGCCCCGACACCTGCCGCTTCTGGGACGCGGACACGCGCAAGAAGCTGGACAAGGACCGCTTTCGCCACGACCTCGGCGACGTTGCCGAGGCCTACCACGAGGTTCACCGCCGGCTCACGGCGCCGGCCTGAGCACGAGAGTACGCCATGCGCGCCCGCGTTTACGTCACCCGCAAACAAGGAGTCCTCGATCCGCAGGGCAAGGCGATCGAGCACTCGCTGCACGCCCTCGGCTATGCCGAAGCCAACGAAGTCCGCCTCGGCAAGTTCATCGAGCTGGCGCTCGACGAGAGCGACGCCGAACGGGCGCGCGCCCGCGTGGACGAGATGTGCCGCCGTCTGCTCGCCAACGGCGTCATCGAAGACTACCGCTTCGAGATCGAGTGAGCCGATCCATGCGCTGGGGCGTCGTCACGTTTCCCGGGTCGAATGATGACCATGACACCGTGCATGCGATCGCCGACGTGCTCGGCGAGCCGACGGTGCCGCTGTGGCACGAGGACCGCGACTTGCAGGGCGTCGACGTCGTCGTTCTGCCGGGCGGCTTCTCCTACGGGGATTACCTGCGGCCGGGGGCGATGGCGCGCTTTTCGCCGATCGTCGACAGCATCGCCGCGTTCGCCGGCAAGGGCGGGCTGGTGTGGGGCATCTGCAACGGCTTCCAGGTGCTTTGCGAGGCGGGGCTGCTGCCCGGCGCGCTGGTGCGCAATCGCGACCTGCGCTTCCTGTGCCGGCGGGCGCGCATCCGCGTCGAAGAGACGGACACGGCGTTCACCTGCCGCTACGCCCGCGGCGACGTCATCACCGTTCCGGTCAAGCACGGCGACGGCTGCTACGTCGTCGACGACGACACGCTCCAGCGCCTCGAGCACAACCGCCAGGTCGTGTTCCGCTACGTCGACGACGCGGGGGGAGCCACGGACCGCGGCAATCCCAACGGCTCGGTGGCGAACATCGCCGGCGTCGTCAACGCCACCCGCAACGTGCTCGGCATGATGCCGCACCCGGAGCACGCGGTGGAGCGCATGCTCGCCGGCGATGATGCGCTGGAGATGTTTCGCTCGGTGTCGCAGGCAATCCGCAAAGGTCTGCCCCACAAGCACTCCGTGGCGGTGTCCGACCGATGATGCGCCTCGAAGACCAGACCCGGCTGGCGACCGCCGACGACGCTGCCGAGCACGGCTTGACGGCCGCGGAGTTCGAGCGCATCGGCGGCGGCATGGGGCGTACCCCCAACGTCGTCGAGCTCGCGGTGTTCTCGGTGATGTGGTCGGAGCACTGCAGCTACAAGAGCTCGCGCGTGCACTTGAAGAAGCTGCCGACGAGCGGCGATCACGTGCTCCAGGGCCCCGGGGAGAACGCCGGCGTGCTCGACATCGGCGACGGCCTGGCGGTGTCGTTCAAGATCGAGAGCCACAACCATCCTTCGTACGTCGAACCGTACCAGGGCGCCGCCACCGGCGTCGGCGGCATCCTGCGCGACATCTTCACCATGGGCGCACGACCGGTTGCCAACCTCAACTCGCTGCGCTTCGGCAGCCTCGAACACCCTCGCACGCGCTACCTCGTCGACGGCGTCGTGCGCGGCATCGGCGACTACGGCAACTGCGTCGGGGTGCCGACGGTGGGCGGCGAGGTCTATTTCGACGCCGGCTACAACGGCAACATCCTGGTGAACGCCATGACCGTCGGCCTGCTGCGCGCGGACAAGATCTTCCGTGCCGCTGCCGCCGGCGTCGGCAACCCGGTCCTCTACGTCGGCTCCAAGACCGGTCGCGACGGCATTCACGGCGCCAGCCTGCTGGCGTCCGCCGAGTTCACCGGCGAGGAGGAGCAGAAGCGTCCGACCGTACAGGTCGGCGACCCGTTCACGGAGAAGCTGCTGATCGAGGCGTGCCTGGAGCTCATGGAGCTCGACGCGATCGTCGCGATCCAGGACATGGGCGCCGCCGGCCTGACGAGCTCCAGCGTCGAGATGGCCGGACGCGGCGGCACCGGCCTACGCCTCGACCTCGACCGCATCCCGGTCCGCGAGACCGGTATGACGCCGTACGAGATCCTGCTCTCCGAGTCGCAGGAGCGCATGCTGATCGTCGCCCGCGCCGGGCGCGAGCACGTGGTCCGCGACGTGTTCGCCAAGTGGCAGCTCGACGCCGAGGTCGTCGGCGAGGTCACCGACGACGGCCACCTCGACGTCGTCTTCGGCGGCGCGAGCGTCGCACGCATCCCGGTGGGCATGCTCACCGACGACGCGCCGGCGTACGATCGTCCGCAGAACGAGCCGGCGGACTTCGACACGCGCCAGGAGCTCGACCTCGACCGCCTGCCGCTTCCGACCGACTTTGCCGGCACGCTGCTGCAGCTGCTGGCGGCGCCCAACGTCGCCTCGAAGGCGTGGGTCTTCGACCAGTACGACCAGTACGTGCGCAGCAATACCGTGGTGGCACCCGGCTCGGACGCGGCGGTGCTGCGCATCAAGGAATCCGGCAAGGGGCTCGCGCTCAGCGTCGACTGCAACAGCCGCTACTGCCTGCTCGATCCCTACGTCGGCGCGATGATCGCCGTCGCCGAGGCCGCGCGCAACGTCGTCTGCTCGGGGGCGCGACCGATCGGGATCACCAACTGCCTCAACTTCGGCAACCCCGAGAAGCCGGAGATCATGTGGCAGTTCGCCCAGGCGGTGCAGGGAATCCACGACGCCTGCGTCGCGCTCGGCACACCGGTCACGGGCGGCAACGTCAGCTTCTACAACGAGACCGAGGGCAGCGCGATTCCGCCGACGCCGACGATCGGCATGGTCGGGCTTCTCGACGACGTCGAGACCCACATGACCCAGTGGTTCAAGGCCGAAGGCGACGTCGTCGTTCTGCTCGGTCGCAGCCGCGAAGAGCTCGGCGGCAGCGAGTACCTGGCGACGGTGCACGGGCAGGTGGCGGGCACCCCGCCCTGGGTCGACCTCAAGCTCGAGAAGCTGCTGCACAAGGTCTGTCTCAAGGCGATCGCCGACGGGATTCTATCGTCGGCGCACGACGTTTCCGAGGGTGGCCTGGCAGTCGCGCTGGCCGAATGCTGCATCAGCGCCCCGGCTGCGAAGCTCGGCGCCGTCATCGAATTCGATTCGGCGATGCGCGCCGACGCCTTTCTCTTCGGCGAGAGCCAGTCGCGCGTCGTCGTCAGCCTGCCTCGTCGCCACCTGCCCAGGCTGCGCGAGATCGTCGCCGCGGCGCCGTTCGAGATGCACGTCCTCGGCGAGGTGCGCGGCCACCGCTTGCGCATCGTACCGCACCTGGACGTCGACGTGTCGGAGCTGCAGGCGGCGTGGGCGAGCGCGCTGCCGCGCTACATGGAGAAGCGCAGCGGATGAACGAAGCCGAGCTGCGCGACGACCGCTTCCACGAAGAATGCGGCGTGGTCGGAATCTACGGCCATCCCGAGGCGGCCAACCTCGCCTACCTCAGCCTGTACGCGCTGCAGCACCGCGGCCAGGAGGGCTGCGGCATCGTGTCGGCGAAAGAGGACTTCCTCATCTCGCACCGCGGCCTCGGTCTCGTCGCCGACGTCTTCAACGAAGAGATCATCCGCAAGCTCGAAGGCACCGTCGCAATCGGCCACAACCGCTACTCGACCTCGGGGCAGACCCTGCTCAAGAACACGCAGCCGTTCGTCGTCGAGTTCGAGCGAGGCGGATTGGCGATCGCCCACAACGGCAACCTGGTCAACGTCATGGAGATTCGCGAGCGCCTGCAGCGCCGCGGCTCGATCTTCCAGTCGACGGTCGACTCGGAGGTCCTCATCCACCTGATCGCCACCGCCAAAGGCGAACGGACCGTCGATCGCGTGATCGAGGCGCTCGCCCAGGTGCGCGGCGCTTACTCCTTGGTGTTCCTGCGCCCGAAGGAACTCATCGCCGCACGCGACCCGCACGGATTCCGGCCGCTGGTGCTCGGTTACCTGCCGGACTCCGGTGGCTACGTCGTCTGCTCCGAAACGTGCGCGCTCGACCTGATCGGCGCCGTCTACGAGCGCGAGGTCGAGCCGGGCGAAGTCGTGCGGATCTCCGCCAGCGGCGTCGAGTCGTTCCACCCGTTCCCGCCGGCGACCCGTGCCCGCTGCGTGTTCGAGTACGTCTACTTCGCGCGTCCGGACAGCGTCGTCTACGACCGCAACGTCTACGCCGTACGCAAGGAGCTCGGCCGCCAGCTCGCGCGCGAACAGCCGGCCGAAGCGGACTGCGTGATCGCCGTTCCCGACTCGGGGCTTCCCGCGGCCATGGGCTTCGCCGAAGAAACCGGGCTGCCCTTCGAGCTCGGCCTCATCCGCAATCACTACGTCGGCCGCACCTTCATCGAGCCGCAGTCGGCGATCCGCCACTTCGGCGTGAAGGTGAAGCTCAATGCCCAGGCCGAGGTCCTGCGCGGCAAGCGGGTCGTCGTCGTCGACGACTCGATCGTACGCGGTACCACCAGTCGCAAGATCGTCCAGATGCTCCGTAATTCCGGCGCCAAACAGGTGCACATGCGCATCAGCTCCCCGCCGACGCGCGGCTCCTGCTATTACGGCATCGACACGCCGACGAGCGAGGAGCTCATCGCCTCGGCTCACAGCGTCGAAGAGATCCGCCGCTTCATCACCGCCGACACCTTGGGCTACCTGTCCGAAGAGGGCATGCTGGCCTTCCTCGAGCCGGACGCCGACCGCGACTTCTGCGCTGCGTGCTTCACCCAACGGTACCCGGTTGCCGTCGACGACATGGGGCGCACGATGCAACTCAAGCTGTTCAGCGCCGACGAGCGCTGACGCCCCCTCACGATTCCTCCTCGTGCAGCTCCGCATGCTCGCGCGCGTTCGTCGGGCGCGTGTCCTTGCCGGGACCATTCTCGAGACGGATCCGCGCGAGGTCCTTGACGTTGGCGCAGGCGTCGACTTCGCCGGTCGCGCAATCGCTGGCCGCCGGCAGGAGGAAGCGAAACGGCCCGCCGGCCGCCGCCGGTAGCGGCGCGTCGCCGAGCCGGTAGACGACTAGGGCATCCGCAACCGCAGCGAGCGGAACGCTCGCCGCAAACCGGCCGTCGGCCGACGTCAGCGTCGCATGCGTCGCGCTCGGTCGCGCACCCACCGCCGCCAGCAACGTCGCGAGCCGCACCGCACCACCGCGGCGACCTGGGACGACCGCTCCGACGTCGTCCACCTGCCCCGCCAGTCCAGCCATCTCCGCGAAGCCGATCTCGCGCGGCGTCTCGACTTCACCGTCCAGGTGCAATCCCTTCATGGCAACTCCTCCCCGGCGAGCGACAGCCACAGCCGTAGCAGATGACGCCTGCGCTCCGGCTGCGGGTGATCTTCATAGGCCGTGCGGGAATGCAGCACGACGTGGTTCGAAAGCAGCTGGATGTCCCCGCGCTGCAGCTCCATGTCGAAACACGACGCCGGATCGCTCGCGATCGCCTCGTACAGATCGAGGAGCTCCGTCTCGTCGTCGGTGAAGCGCGGCACGTCGTCGTGGCGTTGGACCGAGCGAAAGTAGTCGCTGTGGAAGAACGTCCGCAGCCTCCCGGCGGCGAACCGGCAGGGCGGAACCGCGACGTGGCGCGTCGTTGCCGCCGGGTCTTCGTTGCGCACGTCGAGATGGAAGGGCTCGTAGAGGCGATCGACGAGATCGGGACGCCGGCGCAGCAGCTCGTTGTAGACCGTCACCGAGCTGACGATGCGGCTGGCGCCGCCGCGCCGCGCCGGACGCAAGCAAAGCAAGCCCACCACGTCGGCGGCATCACAGTGGTAGGCGATGTCGGCCGGCGTCTCGTACAATCGCGTGTGCTCGTCCTGCGCGCGAGCTCCGGTGTCGGTGACGTGCCCGAGCAAGTCGCCGCGGACGTTCTGCGCGCCGGGCCGCCCCAGGTGCAGGCCAAGACACCAGAACAGACGCTCGGCAGCCGCCGGTTCCATACGGTCGAGCGGCACCCCGGAAACGACCTGCAACCCGCGCCCGTGGTCGACGGCAGCGCGCCACCGGTCGACCGCGGCGGCGAGCGTCGGAAGGGGGAAGTCGGCCCGCGTCAGGTCCGCGTCCGC
>CALJUJ010000431.1 GCA_937975525.1 uncultured bacterium | reverse complement strand
GGTCGGTGGCGGGGCTCTAGGGGCGCCGGAACCGCTGCTTGTCTCACCTAGCCGCTGCCGAAGGTGCCGGCGGCGTGCTGGAACAGGATGCGCTCACCGGCCGCGAACCGCTGCAGCTCCGGGTCCGGGGCCGGTCGATGCGCCCTGAGGTATTGAGGGAGAGGGTGGGCAGAGGGTGGCGGTGGGGGGTGCGGCTACCGCAAGCCGGCACAGCGCCCGCTTGCGCGCCGGCGGGGGCCCGGTTATCTTCTTCGACATGAAGAAGTCGGCCAAGGGTCCTGTCGTGCGAGTCCTGTGCCTGGCGGCGCTGGCGGCGGCCGTCGTGACTTGGGCCTGGGTGCCGATGCCCGGCTCCTCGCCTGGTGAGGGCCTGAAGAAGGGGGCCACGGCGAAAACCTCTCTCTCGAAGGGCGACAATCTGTAAGCCCAACGAGTCGCGCCGCTCGCGGCCAGCCAATCCCCCGCCGTGCGAGCTCCCACCTGGCGCGAGTTGGTCCTGCTCGTGGCCACTTTCGCCGCCGCGGCAGGCATCGGGCGATTCCAGGACACGGCGCCGACGGGCGAGCCCGTGCTCGTCTACCTGGCGAACGAAACACGCCCGAGCGCTCAGGGCTGGCGCAACCTCGAGGTGGTGCTGGGGTGGCTGCGGGCTGCTAACGACGAGCGCGCGACCGAGGTCGCGGAATCGCTCGCAGCGGACAGCACTGCCTTCGCCGCCGCCGTCGACGGCGAAGTGGCGGCGCTCGAACAGCGCCCTGGCCGGCTCTTCTTGGCGACCAACGCCAGCCTCGCGCAGAACCACGTGCTGGTCCGGGCCAAGCCGGACGGCCCGTTGCTGCGCGTCGGGTTCGCGCCGAGCGCCGGTGTGCAGGACCCAACCGTCGACGACTGGCCGGTAGGGCGTCCGGCGAACCTCGCCCGGCTGTTCGGTGAGGTCGCCGCCGCCTTCGATCCCGCGCGCCACCGCTTCACGGTCGTCGTGGTCTCGCACGGCTCCTCAGACCATCTGCTGACGCCTCGGCTGACTGTGTTCCACGAGCAGTCGTCGGCACAGGACCTGTTGCAGCGCCTGCACGACGAGGCGGCCGAAGTGTCGCCCAAGGGCGTGACCGGCCCGGAGTTCCTCGCCCTCGTTGCCGAGAGCGGGCTCGCGATCGAGTTCTTGGTGCTCGGCAGTTGCTGGTCGGGCGCCCTCGTCGCCGCGCACGACCTGCCGCGAGCGGTGCATCGCGCGGCGGTGGCGCCGGGGGAGGTTCCCTACTCCTCGCTCGATTGGAGCGCTGTGGGCGAGGACGTGGGCGCGCACCTGCCGCGAATCCTCGCCCAGCGCCCCGAGTTCCGAACGCTGCGTCGTCCACGGCCCAGCTGGCTCTCGGCGATGCCGCTCGGAGTTCTCGCCATCGTGTGCTTCGCCTGTCTCTCGGCGCGGCCGCGCGCGGGAATCTCGGTGGTTGACCCCCGCTGCGCGTGATGGCGACCAGGCCTTGAACCAGCGAACTCGCGCCCCCTGAAAGCCTGAAGATCTCCTGGCCACTGCCTGCCGCCGCCGACGGAGCGATCGCCGAGGCCATCGGCGACTGCAAAGAAGGCATGGAGATGTGCCTTGAAGGGCATTGGAACTACCAGCACTTCCCCGTGTCGTTGGCGAAGGCGCAGGAGGTCCTCCTCCAGATTCTGCGAGCCGGCAGGGTCCATGCGACCCCGCCCCTTGGCCGAGGCATGGTTGCCCGCTTACGTTTCACGACGAGGAGCGATGTCATGAGAATCCGCCTTCCCACATTCGCCACCCTTGCTCTTGTCGTTGCGTGCACTCCTGCGCACCGGGACCGGATCGATCCTGAGGGCACGACCTTCGATGACATAGCGCCGGAGGAGGTCGTCAAACTCGTGGGGACCGAGCCCTTCTGGGGGCTCAGAGTCGAAGGGGGAGAGGGGCTGTGGACTACGCCAACGAACTATCCTGGCACCCGATTCGCGCTGACCCGCTTTGCCCGGAATGGAGGGTTCGGCTTCACCGGCATGCTGGACGGCCAGTCCTTCACCGCCACACTGACTCCGGGCGAATGCAACGACGGGATGAGCGATCGCACCTTCCCCTACGTGGCTACCGTCGCTTTGGGGAGATCGACGTTGCATGGCTGCGGCTACACGGACAGCCGGCCGTTCACAGGCGATCCGCCGCGTTGAGGCGCAGCAAGAACGGCGGCAAAGAGTACGACCATCACGCGGCGCCTTCACCATGGCATGTGGACTCGTCGACAGCGTGCCAAGGGCTCCCTCGCGGGGGGCCTGTACCTGGCGGCGCTGGCGGCGGCCGTCGTGACTTGGGCCTGGGTGCCGATGCCCGGCTCCTCGCCTGGTGAGGGCCTGAAGAAGGGGGCCACGGCGAAAACCTCTCTCTCGAAGGGCGACAATCTGTAAGCCCAACGAGTCGCGCCGCTCGCGGCCAGCCAATCCCCCGCCGTGCGAGCTCCCACCTGGCGCGAGTTGGTCCTGCTCGTGGCCACTTTCGCCGCCGCGGCAGGCATCGGGCGATTCCAGGACACGGCGCCGACGGGCGAGCCCGTGCTCGTCTACCTGGCGAACGAAACACGCCCGAGCGCTCAGGGCTGGCGCAACCTCGAGGTGGTGCTGGGGTGGCTGCGGGCTGCTAACGACGAGCGCGCGACCGAGGTCGCGGAATCGCTCGCAGCGGACAGCACTGCCTTCGCCGCCGCCGTCGACGGCGAAGTGGCGGCGCTCGAACAGCGCCCTGGCCGGCTCTTCTTGGCGACCAACGCCAGCCTCGCGCAGAACCACGTGCTGGTCCGGGCCGCGCTGTGAGCGAGGACGTGGGCGCGCACCTGCCGCGAGTCCTCGCCCAGCGCCCGAGTTCCGAACGTTGCGTCGTCCACGGCCCAGCTGGCTCTCGGCGATGCCGCTCGCAGTTCTCACCATCGTGTGCTTCGCCTGTCTCTCGGCGCGGCCGCGCGCGGGAGCCTCGGTGGTTCACCCCGCTGCGCGTGAATGGCAACTCGGCGCCGGTGGCCAGGAGTTCCTCCTCAGGTGCCGCGGCAAGCAGGCGGCCAGTGGGAGGATCGCGCGGACCTAACTCGGGCTACCTTACCTCTCGCGCCCTGGTCGCTGCGTGTCTTGATTCGGGTGGAGGCCAGGGGGTCTACTGCCGTCGCCCTTCGAGAAGCCAAGAACGAATGCAACTCGTTGCGGGAACAAGAGAGCCGTTCATTCGCCCAGGGAAGCTGCTGCTCCTGCATCGCTCGACCGACACGGGGGAAGTCTGTCGACGACTCCTGTCGGCGCTCGAGACGAGATTCCCGGGGCGCGTGTCCCTGGTCGACGAGACCTATGCGGGCTCGGAGAGGCATCCGGCCGACCTCGCCCGACTCGCGGCGGCCACGTGCGTGCTCCTGGTCGTCGGAGATCGCTGGGGTGAAGCCGTGTCTGGTGCGACGGAGCGAGGATCGCCCGATCCGCTCCATCTCGAACTAGAGCGTCGCGACAAGGCTCGGACGATTATCACCGGCCTCCTGCCGGTCGACATCGATTACCCGGTCGATGGACAGTTGAGAGCGGACCACCTCGAGCCGTTCGACCGAATGTTCAGGTTCAGGGACAGGAAGACCCTGTCTACACGCCATTGGGCTCGCGATCTGCATGCGGTCGTCGAGTGGGCCGAGGCCATCGGCCTGCCGGGGAAGAATCGAGCCAAGCTGCTCGGAGCCATGCGCAGCATGCTCTTCGACCAAGGCAGCGTCTACGCACGTCCAACGGCGTGGGTCGAGCCGAGGCTGCGATCCAGACCGGACCTTCTGGGCCGGCATGCATCTCGTCCTCGGCCGGGCAGCGAGTTCGGTCTCGACCAATTGGTCGCCAACCCTGTGGGCAGGACACTGCTGGCAGGGGCTCCGGGCGTGGGGCGCTCGACCTTGCTTTGGGAACTGGCGAGGCGCTGGCTCAAGCTGGCACAGGAAGATGAGACGCATCCAGTTCCCCTGCTCGTCCATGGCGGCGATGTGGCCAGGCGCGCCAGAATCGGTGGTTCGCGGGGTCCCTTGCAAGAGCACATCGCAGACCGCTACGGCGTCCCTGCGAGCCTGGTCGACTTCTGGATCACGAGGGGCTGGATCGTGCTCTGCTTCGATGAGATCGATGCCTGGGTCGAATGCCTGACCAGAGTTGATCGAGAGAGGAGCCGGGATGCGATCCAGAGATTGCGGGCGCTGGCCTGCGCTTGCCTCGGCGACTCGGACTTTCCGGCCAACGTCGAACCCGACCGAGGTTCCGACAACGACGATGACGATGACGGTGGCCGAGGTGAGGGCGGTGAAAGCGGTGCCGTCTCGACGCTGGACGCCGTGATCGAGGTGCTGCCGCCGGACGCGAGGATTCTGGAGGAGCTTCTGGACAAGCACAGGGCACTCCCCGCCGTCCGCGAGCTCGTTCGTAGCGAGGCCCTCATGGAAGCGCAGCGATCCCCGCTTCTGCTGGAGTTGGTGCTCGAGCGTGCGCAGGCGAGGCGTGTTCCCGTGCAGGTCACGGACGCGACAGGCGCGGCTCTAACGCGATCCGAGTTGATCGAAGGCCACGTGCGATTCGCGCTGGAACGGGTCAGACCAGGCGACGCCGATACCGCGGACCGGACACGTCGGGCGCTGCGGTGGCTCGCCGCCTACATGCGCCGCAGCAAGCGCACGAGTTTTCGCGTGACGGACCTGCGCTGGGATTCCCTGATACACGGCATGGAGCCGTCCGAGTACAGGCGGGCTGCGATCCTCTACTGGCTCGTCCTGACCACGCTTGCTGCGTTCGTCACGCTGCCCCTGTCGGTACAGCTAGAAGTGGCGATGGGCGCATCGAGCCAGGGCCTTGCGTTCTCGGTCGCCGGACTCTTGCTCGCAGTGCTGGCCCCCATGGCCGCGGCGCTGCCACTCTGGGGCGCATTCGAGGTCTCCGTGAGCAGGATCCTCGGATCCGCCCGACGGGGACTCACTGTCGGGCTGTGGCTGGCGGCTTGGATGGGCGTTGCGGTCGTCGTCGTGATGACGCTGGGAGTGGTGTCTGCGCTCTTGATCGGCCGGGCTTTCGCACTGCCCCCGAACCTCGTCGAGACACCGGTGTCGAGCCTCCTCAGGGCGGTCGTATGGATGTTCTTCGCTTGTGCCCTGTTGGACTTGCTGCATGCATCGACTGGTGGACGCATGCACCTCCCCGGAAAGCTGGGGGCGGGAGTTGTCGCGCTGGTCGCCACGCTCTTCCTCACCGGTGGGAGCGCAGCTATGGATGGCGTAGCGCAGTCGCTCCACGCCGCAGCGGAACTCCTAGCGAAGGCACAGTTCCAAAGTGCCGTGCCAGAGTTCACGGACCTGCTCGGCACCTACCTGCTCCCTGCGCTGCCAGTCACGGTAGTCGGCGACGTCGTCGGGGCCGCCTGAG
>CALJUJ010000430.1 GCA_937975525.1 uncultured bacterium | reverse complement strand
GCGTCGCCGGTGCCGGGAGGCAGGTCGATGACCAGGAAATCGAGCGTGCCCCACTCCACGTCCTGCAAGAACTGGCGAACCAGACCCATGACCATCGGCCCACGCCAGATCACGGGGGAGTCGTCGTCGAGAAAGAAGCCGATGGACATCACCCGCAAGCCGTGGGTTTCCAATGGGAAAATGCGCTTGCCTTCGCCGACCTCGGGGCGCCCGGAAAGCCCGAGCATCGTCGGCATGCTCGGACCGTAGACGTCGGCGTCGAGCAGCCCTACGCGGTGCCCCGCCTGAACGAGGGCGAGGGCGAGGTTCGCGGCTACCGTAGATTTCCCGACACCTCCCTTGGCGCTGGACACGGCGATGATGTCGCGGACGCCCGGGAGGCCGGGCGGCGGCGCCGCGGCATCGCGATCCTGAATCCTCACTTCTACGGCGTCGACCTCATCGAACGCGCCCACGGCCCGCTCGATGTCGGCGACCAAGGCAGCCTTGACCGGCGACGGAATCTCGGGGAGCCGTAGGTCGATCGTGACGCGACGCTGCTCGAAGCCGACCGCCTGGACGGCGCCGAGCGCCACCAGATCGCGTTGACTTCCCGGGGGACGGATCTCGGATAGGCGTTCACGGATGTCGGCGACAGTCAGCATCGATCATGTGTCTCCCGGGTTGGTGCAGTCGTCGCAAGGGCAGAGCGCACGCAGGGTGTCGTAGCTGTAGATGCCCGAGTCGTGGCCGTCACTCCAGCGCACGCCGAGCGCATAGCGACCGACCGCCACGATCTCCGTGGGACGTGGGCCGTCGCCGCCGCGCACCGGGAGCGCATACTGGGGTCGTCGGCCGCGACAGGAAGCGCAAGGGCAATTCGCACGGAGGTAGCCATTCGGAAAGGAGCTGGCGTGTCCATCACTCCAGGTGATGCCGACGCTGTCCGTTCCCTGCTGCCGCACCTCGCGGGGAAACACATCCACCCGGACGGGCCTGACCATGGCGGCGAAGGTACCGGGTCGATTCGGCGAAAGCAACGTGGCGCGCTTGACTCGATTTTTGCTTTCGACATTAATCCGGGGAGTTCCATTGAATGATCGCACGAGGTACCCGGTGACCAAAATCCAGGCGAGCGCAGCTACCCAAATCGCCCCCCCGTCGCTCGCTGACGCCCTCGAGCTCGTCGAGGCACGGCTCGACGAACGTCTGCGTTCCGAAGAGCCGCGGCTCGGAGAGATCGCCGCCTACCTGGTTCGGTCGGGCGGCAAGCGGGTGCGGCCCACGGTGACCATCGTCGTGTTCCGTGCCTGCGGCGGCACCGACCTCGGCGACATCGTCGACGTCGCGGCCGCGCTCGAGCTGATCCATTCGGCGACTCTCCTGCACGACGACATCATCGACCACAGCGATACCCGGCGGGGTCGCGATTCCGCCTACCGCCGCTACGGCCTCGCCGATACTCTGGTCACCGGCGACTTCGTGTTCAGCCGCGCCTTCGAGCTCTGCGCCCGCTTCGAAGAGAAGCTGATCCGCTGGGCTGC
>CALJUJ010000429.1 GCA_937975525.1 uncultured bacterium | reverse complement strand
TCGGTGTCGTCGATCGTGCCTGCGGCGACGGCTGCGTCGTAGTCCTCGCTTCCCGGCAACGGCGTGCAGGCGAAGAAGGAGGCGATGTCGACCCCCACTTCGGCCAGGTCTCGCGCCGCCCGCTGGCCGCAACCGGCACCGTCGAACGGAAGCCCGATCATGTAGCCGCTGTGCACGCCGACGCCCGCCGCATGCCAGTTGTCGACGACGCGGCGATAGCGTTGCTTGACCCGTTCGGCCGCGTGCTCGGGGTCGCGCGACGCTCTGCGGCGGTCGCTGCGCTCTTCGTTGTGAAACTTCAGCGTCTGCTCGAGGTTGGCTGGGTCGAACGACTCGAAGCCCATGAACACCTCGAAGCAGCCGGCGGCCGCGGCGAGCTCGACGAACCGTCGGCTGGCCCGGGCCGCTCCGTTCGGGGATCCCGAGGAATTCGACTCGTGCGCCGCCGATTCGATGTCGGTTTGGATGATCAGCGCAACCTCACGGCCGCTGCGGCGAAGCTCGGCGAGGCCGACGAAGATCGCGTCCCACTCGGGGCTGCGAAACAAGTCGTCGTCGACGACGAGCAGATTGCGGATACCGTGCTCGTCGTGCGCCGCACGCACCCATCGCACCACTTGCGCGGGGTCGCGCGAGCGCATCCGCCGGCCCATGACGTTCTTCACCGAACAGTACGAGCAGGCGAACGGACAGCCGCGCGAGGTGTCGATCGTCGCGAATGTCGGGTTGAAGAACCGCCCCGCGTAGCGGTCGTCGATCGCCGGCATCGCCGTATCGCCGATGGCCGGCACGATGATCGAACCGCTTCCCGTCGGTGAGCTCAGCCCCGCGGTCACCGTGTAGCGCCGCCGCAATCCGCCGTCGAGAAAGTCGCTGAGGATTCGCGGCAGGATCGTGTCCGCCTCGCCGACGACGACCGCGACGCCGTGTTCGGACAAGAACTCGGCGCTCGCCTCGTGACTGCTGACGTGAAAGCCGCCGATCAACACGGGTAGGCCGACGCGAACGAACTGCAGCGCGAGGTCACGGGCACGCGGGTACTGGCTGGTCTGCACCCCGGCGAGCCCGATCAGCACGTCGACGCCGTCGCGGGCGCCGCGGGCGGCGATCGAGTCGACGACCGCGCCGGTGATCACGCCGTCGACGAGCTCGTCCCAGATGACGAGCTGCAGGTCGACGGCGGCGCTTGCAGCCGATGCCTCGAACAATCCAGCAAGGACCGTGAGCGTGTTGTTCGGGATCACTCCCCAGCGGTAGCGCATCACCCAGCCGTCGTCGTCGTAGCGGGATGGCTTGATCAGGTAGACGCGGAGGGTACGTCTTCCCGGGACAGCGCGGCCGCACAGGGAGTCGGGCCATCCGCTGGTTCGTGAGGGCGGTGCAAACCCGAGCTTCCGGAGTCGATCGGTGAACCCCATGAGGCGAAGGTAGCCGAAGCCGTAGCGCACGTCAGCTGTTCCACATTTTGGAACAATTGTTCCTCTGGAACGAACGGCGCCAGGGATGCGAGACCTCGAGGTGTTCCCGCGGCGGCAACACCTCCGGAGGCTTCGAATATGACGCACGATCCGACGAATCTCGTTGACCGTACGAGAACTGCGGGAATATACGTACACCTGCCTGCCTCTTGGGGTTGGAGGCAGCGGCAGAGTGCCTCGCGGTGGGGGGGATTTTCGTGATTCGTTCGGTGACCGGTTACAGCGGGGGGGCGTGTCGATACTTCGTCGACGCGCTCACGGTATGGGTGACTTGCGTAGCTTGCGCTGTTGGTCTCCTTCCGAGCCGGGTCGCCGGCTCGTGTGACCTCATCCCAAACTCGCTGCGTTCCTTCCGCGGCGCGACGGGCAGTGTCGATCGCCCGTTTGCCCGACCAGGCGACTTCGTTGGCATTCGACTGAGCCCAACCTGTGCCGGCTCGTCCCCGGGGTTCGGCGCCGCGGCGAGCGACAACGTCGTCACCATCGTGTTCGCGCCTCCCGGCGGCCCGAGCAATGTGGTCGCGCTGGCGACGGACTGCGACGGGCTCGAGCCCGCACGTCAGTCGTGTGCAGCGAGCCCAAACGTGGCGGCGGCCCATTGCCTCGAGGTCAACCGGCCCGGCGAGCCTACCGACCTCGAGGTCTACAGCGTCGACGGGGACCTTCGCCTGCGCTTTCGCTTTCCGGACACGGATCCCCTCTATTCGGTCGACGGCGACGACCAGACGTTCGCCGGCCCTGCGAAAGTCGTCGTTACGGCCAGCGATGACCCGCTTCCCTGTGAGCTCGCAACGGAGTCTTGCCGCAATCACGGCGGACGGATCGCGTGTGTCGATCACTTCTTCGCGATCGACGGGAGTTGTGGAACGGCAGCGAATGCCGAATTCGGCCATTTCACGGCGCTGCCGCCCCCGAACGACTACCGGGCATTGTGCTCGGATCCGGCGCCGCCGTGCACGGGAAGCGCCGACGAGATCCGCATGACGACGGACGTCGATGGCAACC
>CALJUJ010000428.1 GCA_937975525.1 uncultured bacterium | reverse complement strand
CGAATCCCTGGCGGCGCCGCGACGATCACGCGCGGGGGCGACCCACCAGGTCGCCCCTACGGCATTCGGGTTGGGCAATCTGGGTTTTTTCGCCGCCGCCAGGCGATATCGTCTTGCCATGGCTAGGGCCCATCTCGCCGATCTCGCCCGCGTGGCCGACCGGCTGGCGACCGCTCGCGGCAAGGCCGATCGTGTGCGACTGATCGCCGACTATTTGCGAGGCATCGACCCCGCGACGGCGCGCTTCGCCGTCCGCCTGCTCGCCGGACGACCGCTGCCGGAAACCGCAGGGCGACGCCTCGCGCTCGGTGGGCGCGCCGTCGAGGACGCGCTGCGCCTGGCAGGTGTCGTGGACGGCGTCGCAGCGTGGGTGGGAACTTCCGACTTCGGCGATGCGGTGGCGCAACGCACGCCGGATTGCCCGCGCAACCCATCCAGCCTCGACCTCGGCGAGCTGCAAAGGACATTCGAAGCGATGGCGGAGCTGCGCGGCAAGGGCTCGCGCTCCGGGCGAATCGAGCACCTGGCGGCGATCCTCGAGCGCTGCGCGCCAGCCGAGGCGAAGCTCGTGGTCAAGGCGGTGCTCGGCGACATGCGCCACGGCGTGCAGGAAGGACTGCTGCTCGACGCGCTGGCCGAGGTGGGAGGGATCGAGCGCGAACGGGTGAGCCGTGCCAACCAGAAGCTCGGAGACCTCGGACGCCTGGCCTACCTCGTGTGTCGGAGCCCGGAGGGCCTCGAGCGTGTCGGCGTCGAGGTCTTCCGCCCACTGAAGCCGATGCTGGCGCAGTCCGCGAGCGCGGTGAGCGACGCCTTCGAGCGTATGGAGGGGCGGCTGGCGCTGGAATTCAAGCTCGACGGGGCACGGGTGCAGGTCCATCGATCGGGCGACGAGGTGCGCTTGTATTCGCGCCGGCTCCAGGACGTGACCGCGAGTCTTCCCGACGTGGCGGAACAGGTTCGCCGCGAGTCTCGCATGCGCGAAGGCATCCTCGAAGGAGAGGTGATCGCCGTGGGCGATGGCGTCCCGCTGCCGTTTCAGGATCTCATGCGTCGCTTCGGTCGAAGTCGCGACATCGAGCAGGCCATTGCCGCGGTTCCGGTGCAGCTGCACCTGTTCGACGCTCTCGCGGTCGATGGCGAGCCGTTGGTCGACTGCACCGCGGCGGAGCGCTGGGACCGCCTCCGTGCTGCTGCCGGCGACCTACGCCTCGTGGCGCGGGTCGTCCCGTGGAACCGTATCGAGGCGGAGCGCTTCTACGAGAACGCGCTCGAGCGCGGCCACGAAGGGGTGATGGCGAAGTCGTTGTCGGCGCCGTACCTGCCGGGCAATCGCGGCAGCCACTGGCTCAAGGTGAAGCGCAACATGTCGCTCGATCTCGCAATCATCGCCGCCGAGTGGGGCTACGGGCGTCGTTCTCGGTGGCTCAGCAACTATCACCTCGCGGCGCGTGATCAGGCATCGGGAGAGCTCGTCGCCGTCGGCAAGACGTTCAAGGGGCCTACCGACCGGCTGTTTGCGGAGCTGACCGAACGAATGCAGGAGCTGGCCACGAAGCAGGTCGGCGGCACCGTGCACGTGCGGCCGGAGGTCGTCGTCGAGGTGCGTTTCGACGACGTGCAGCGCAGCCCCCGCTACCCGGGGGGCTTCGCTCTTCGCTTCGCCAGAATCGTTCGTGTACGCGACGACAAGCAGACGAGCCAGGTCGACTCGCTCGACGCGGTCCGCGCCGCCGTGCGTCACGCGAGCAGGGAGGACGAGGCCGATGAGCCTACCCGTTGCGCCGGTTGACGTGCTGGTCGTCGGCGCCGGGATCGCCGGCTCCCTGAGATCGGAAGAGCGTCGTGTAGGGAAAGAGTGTAGATCTCGGTGGTCGC
>CALJUJ010000427.1 GCA_937975525.1 uncultured bacterium | reverse complement strand
GCACCGAGCCCGACCGTCGCCCGTGGGACATCCATGCAGCGTTCCTGTTGAGCGTACTGGCCATCAACGGAATCATCGTCAACATCCTCAAACACGCCCTCGGCCGCTACCGACCGGCGAAGTTCTTCGAGACCGGCGAGCACGCATTCGACTTCTTCGTGATCTTCCAGAAGTCCGACTCCTTTCCATCGGGTCACGCCGCGACCATCTGGGGCGCAATGCTGGCGCTGTGGTTCATCTACCCGCGCCTGCGCTGGCTGTACGTTCCCGTGGCGGTGGTCGTCAGCCTCGGGCGGCTGGTCGTGCACAAGCACTATCTCGGCGACGTCGTCGCCGGCGCCGCGCTCGCACTGGCGGTCTGCCTCCTCTGCAAGCGCGCGATCGAGCGACGTTACGGCCCCGTCTTCGCGAGCCCAGCCTGACCGGCAGCGCGCGCCACAAAGTCCTTCATCCGACGGGCGGGCTCGGGCGCAGGTCAATCGCTGCGACCGGTCAGGGATCGACGCTCATCCGGCGCGGCGCCCCCGACAGCCGGCGAGCGCCGCATCGACCGCCGACAGCAACTCGTCGACGGTCACCTCATCGTCGCCCGTCGAATCCATCGCCGTGCAGACCTCGATCGACGCACCTCCCAGGGCGATCTGGACGCCGAGGAGAATTTCGTCGACCGTCACCGATCCGTCGCCGTCGCAGTCTCCCGGGCACACGCTGCCGGGGACGCTCGTCGCATCCGCCGGATCCGACCCTGCGTCGATCTCATCGCGGTCGAGATGACCGTCGCCATCGCGGTCGAGCGCGAGGCGCACCCCGGTTGCGGGGGGAGCGCACGTAAAGGTCAACTCCTGCCCAGGAACGTTCGCCAGCGCGCGCAGCGCACCAGCGCCCATGTCGTCGTCAGCAATGCGGTCGCTGCGGTAGCGACCGGTGCGCGGATCGAAGAGAAAGCCACGGTCCTCGCCGCCGACGGTGCCGCGCACGACCAGATCGCACTCGTGCGCCGCGGCCTGCCGCACCAGGATGAAGGGAGTGGCTGCCCGCGCCTGCATGAGGTCGACGCGGGCTTCGGCAACGTCGTCGGCAGCGCCGGTGAGCGTCGCCTGCTGGCCGACGATCGGCGCATAGGTCGTGTCGAACGCGAAAACGAACTGCTCGAGGTCGCGACGGTCGCCGTCGCTCAGGAAGAATACGCTCGCGTGGAGAAAGTCGTCGACCGTGGCGATGCTGCCGTCGTGCAGGAATCCGTATCCGCGCACCTGCGAACCCTGGTGCCGGGTGCTGCGCGGCGGGAGGTTGACGAACGAGACGTCGGGCATGCCGAACATGCCAACCTTCTGATAGGCGTTGCGCAGGTGGGCAACCTTGAACTCCTGCGGCTCGTTCTCGAACGTCGTCTGGCCGCCGCTTCCGAAGAAGCCCTGAAGGGGGTCGAGGGTATGGCATCCGTTGCAGCTGGCCACGCCGTCCGTCGCCGGGCGGTTGAAGTAGATGTCGCGGCCGCGGGCCGCCGGCACGGCAAGTTGGTTGTCGAGGCCACGAATCGGATTGGGGGGCAGCACCACATCGAGCACGAACGCGGTGAAATCCTCCATGTCGGCTGCGGGCAATTCCCCCTCGTCGCGACCGATGAGCCCGGGGAAAGCGACATTGAACGCGAGGAAGGCCAGGCGCTCGTCGAGGCCGAGGCTCGCATCGGCGGCGGTGGCTCCGGTGCGATCGCCGCGCCAGTGCATCGGTCCGTGATCCGCCATCCCACGCAGCGTCTGCGTCGTCATCGGCCCCTTCAGTGGGTGGAAGTCTTCCGCGTTGCCGATCGGGCCGATGGGATTGAAGCTGGGGACGACCACGTCGTCGGGGTTGCCGAGGTCCCACGCGAGACTGTCGAAGTCGCCGAATACATGGCAGGCCGCGCACGACGCCTCCCCGTTGCTGCCAGTGAAGCGCGCGTCGTAGAGCAGGCGTCGGCCACGCACGACATGCTCGGCTTCCGGCGAATGCAGAGGATGGCTGGCGATCTCCGTGAACGTGTCGAGATCGACGACCTTCACGGCGTTGTCGAAGCGGGTGAACACGTAGAGGCGCCGATGCTCTTCGTCGACGACGAGACCGGCCGGGCCACCGCCGCTGACCTCCACGTGTGATTCGGGGGACGGATCGAATGAGCCGGCCTCGATCTCCGCAACCGGGAAGCGGCCTACCTTCGACGACCCGAAGGCGGCGACGTAGAGCGTATCGTCTGCGCCGAGAGCCATGCCGAGCGGAGTCGCCAGGCTCGCCTCGCGTACCTCCGCGGGCATCGGCGTCGTCCGATAGCCGTCGGGCAGCGCAGCGATGTGGCCGTTGAGAGGCCTCGGCATGACCTCCGTGCCGTCGACCACGGTGATGCGCGCCTCGTGGAGGCGCCCGCGAACCGTGCTCGCCATCGTACCCGGCCCCTCGAATCGCACCTCGTTCCGTGCCTCGGTGTTGCTTACGTACAGCGTCCCGGTCTCGGGGTGCACGACCATGTTGAAGAGGATGGTGCCGACGTGCGGGATCGCCGCCGTCTCGTGAGGCGTGGCGGCGAGCGCGTCAATCGCGAAGACGTCGAGATCGGGCAGATCGAAACGGACGGCGTTGTTCCAGTTGCGACCGAGCTCGTCCGTCCAGATGCCCGAATCCCGGTCGAGCTTGACGATCAGACCCGTCTCCGGGCCGCGCACGCCTTCGACGTTGCGGTTGGGTGCGGGAAGGCCGCCCGGCACCCGCCCGCTGGGGAGGCCACCGGCCACCTGCACCCCGTCGATACGGCAGTCGCGGGCATCGGCTCCGCCGTTGCACACGGCACCTTCACTCACCGCGGTGGTCTGGTTGCCCGAATGAAAGACGGCCGCATACACGGTCGCCCCGTCGGCCGTCGCGGCGAGCGCGCGCGGGGTGTCCCCGAAGAGCTCGATGACGTGCTCGGGCGCTGCGCTGCCCGAAGCGGCGTCGAATACCCAGACGAGGGCGCGCGGCGTCCCCGGAGACGTCAGCGCCGGATCGATCGTCCCCAGGAGGTTCTGGCCGCGACGCGCGGTGGTGACGAACGCACGCGCAAATCGTCCGTCGTCGTCGCTCGGGCCGGCGAAGGCGACGTCGCGCGGCTCGTCGCCGACGAGCAGGGTGCGGACGACCCGCGGCGGATCCGCAGCCACGTCGACGACGCTGACGCTGTCCGAGAGGTGATTGACGACCCACACCTCCGCATCGCTGCGTGCCGCCACCGCGACGGGCTCGAGCCCGACGGCGACGGATGCTCGGTGCCGCAGCACGCCCCGGTCGACGCCGAAGATCTCGAGACGGTGATCGGGCGTGTTGACGACGAACAGCCGGGTGCCGTCCGGCGACAACGCCAGCGGCCGCACCGGGCCGCTCTCGAAGACCGGGTCGACGGCGCGGGCCGCGGGCGGCAGCCAGCCCGGGAACAACAGGGCAGAGATCACGACGCAAGCGGTCCGCAAAGTAGCGCGCATGACGACTCTGTACCCCGCCACCGACCGACGCGGAAAGCGCTTTCCACGACGCGTCGGACG
>CALJUJ010000426.1 GCA_937975525.1 uncultured bacterium | reverse complement strand
AAGGGCTTCGACGCGGCGGCGTGACGCGGGCCTGCATCCGACCGCTCGCGAGTCGCCCGCATTTTCAGGTGGCAAAATGGGTGGCGGAGGCGCCAGCGGCGATCGCGTATCGTGTGGGCTGGTGCGGTCGGCGCCGGCTGGGAGGGCCTCGCTCCAGCTCGCGACCGCGCCGGTCGGCGGACGGAGCCAGCAGCGCGACCGACCTCGGTCGGGGAAGGTCGAGAGCTTCGCGGAGCGCGGCGAATTCGCATCGATGATCATGACCGGATCTCCTCGTCCCCGGCGGGCGGGGCGGAACGGTGCGAGGCGCGCCGGCCCACTCAGTGGACCGGCGCGCCTCGGGCACGGCCAGATGGTGCTGCTCGCGGTCTCGCCGTTCTACGAGCCCGAGACCTTCTGCCAGTGCGCCGCGGCCTTGCGCAGGTAGTCGGGCTCGTTGCCGCGCTCCCACAGCTCGAGTGCGTCGACGCGATCGTTGCGAAGGAATAGCAGCAGCTTGCCGTCGACGACCTTGAAGTTGGTCGGGTCGATGGGGAACTTATCTTGGACCGCCATCCCGTAAGCGCACCAGCCGCCGTAAGCGGGGACGTACCGCTCGGGCTCGCGCTCGAACAGGATGACCTGGTCCGCTGAAGTCAGGAAGTACGTCACGCCGTCGTGCTCGACGCGGTAGCGTGGATCGCCGGGTTCGGCACGGCCTACGGTGACGTACGAGACCGGGCTGTAGCCCTGAATCGCGATGCCGCTGGCGCCTAGATTGCGGGCGCCATGGTAGGCTCGGCTCGGCGCCGCGCTCTGCCAGATCCGATGGGGCGCCTGGGCCGCCGCTGTGTCGGCGCGCTTCTTGGCCGCGGCTTCCTCCATCGCCGTCACCGCCTCGGTCGTCATCCACGTATGGCTGGCGATCATGCGGAAATTGACCAGTGCCGACTGGTAGCCGTTGTAACCCGGCACGATCGCCGCTGCGGTCGCGTCGCTGACGACCGCGACCTCGAAGCCCTGCTCGACGAGCTCGCGCATGTGCGACTCCGTGCAGAGATTGGCCGACATGCCGGCGAGGATGACTTTGTCGATTCCGCGCTTGCGGAGCTGCAGGACGAGGTCGTTCGATTCGGGCCCATAGACCTTGTGCGGGCTGACGACGACGGTCTCACCGTCCTCGATGTAGGGCTTGTAGGGTTCGAGCCAATCCGCCCCGGAGCCGGCGAAGCCGTCCAGGCTCAGTTGGTGCGGCCGGTCGAACATGCCGATCTGGTGCATCAGGGTCTCGAGCGTTCCCTCGAACTCCCAGCGATGATCGTGCTCGAAGTAGTAGTGTGGCGAGACGAACACCTCGATGCCGCTTTCCTTGGCGGCGGCGAACAGCGCCTCGATGTTGTCGACCGTGCGGTTGTCGGTGACGCTCTTGCCGACCACGCCCCAGGTGACGCCGTCGGGGCTGAGGAAGTCGTTCTGCGGGTCGGTGACGACCAGCGCGGTGCGGTCGGGGTCGATGACGAACCCGGGGTCGGGCAGCTGGGCCCAGGCGGGGGAACAGGTGACGGTCGCCAGCGCGGCGACGAGCACGGTCGAATACAGCTTCTGAATCATGGTGTCTCTCCTTCTCGAGTTGGGTGAGTTGCGGTTCGGAGTCTCGAAGCGACCGATCCGACCCAGAGAACCCTCAGTGCAGGGATGCTTGCGCGGGCGGGGGAGTGACTTCCGGGCAGACCCCTTCCGTGCCGGCGACGTGGGTGATGGAGTTGGAGAAGGGGGTGAGGGCGGCGACGGCGCCGGCCTCGACGCTCCCTACAGCTGCGAGGCCCGCACCGCGCGCCGCGGCGAGGTCGTCGTCGCTCACTCGCCCGTGCTCCTCGACGATCCTGCGGGCGAGCCGCAACACCGCTTCCGCCTTGCGGTCGGTGGCGGTGCTGCGCCGACTGTCGGCGATCTCCTCGTCGCTGAGGCCCGCGCTTCGGGCGAGGGCGGTGTGTGCGGCGAGGCAGTAGCGGCAGCGGTTCAACTCGCCGACCGTCAGCGCGATCTGCTCGCGCAGCTTCGCGGAAAGACGACTGCGTCACAGGCTGCCGCTGAAGGCGAGGTAAGCGTCGAGAACCGCCGGCGAGTTCGCCATGGTGCGCATCATGTTCGGGGTGATTCCGAGCTTCTTCTGCACCCCTTCGAGGAGTGATTGCGCCTTCGGTGCCGCTGCGGCGGTGGCGACGGCTGGGATACGTGGCATGTGGGGCTCCTTTCGTTGTTCCCTGGCGATCGTGCCCATCACGATCCGTGGCTCGCTTGGATTGCAGCCTCCGTGCCATTGCCGAGTGGATCTGTAAGATTCTGAATTGAAAAGGTTTTGTGCGCTCCGCGGGGTGGCTGGCGGCGACGCAACCACGTCGGCCACGAGAAGCCGTTGCGAAGTTTCGTGGCTCTACTAGGATCACTGGCGATGGCGGCCCTCGGCGAGCGCATGTCGGTTTCCGACACTCTCAAGGACCTGTTGCTGGAGATCGGGCAGCAGCGATCGCTCGATGCGGTGTTGCGCGTCGTCGTCGAAGGGTTGGAGCGCGAGGAGCCCGTGGCTCTGGCGAGGATCTGGCTCCTGCGG
>CALJUJ010000425.1 GCA_937975525.1 uncultured bacterium | reverse complement strand
CGTTCGCGCTACTTGGCGAGCGGAATCTGCTTCGAACGTCCGAGTCTGCGGTCGCGGGTCACCAGGGGCACGTTGTGGACGATGCTGGTGGCGCCGATCAACTCGTCGGCCGGATCGCTCGAAAGGTCGAGCCGTGTGCTGGCGAGCGCGATCTCGCGCGTGATGGGCCATACGTGGATACGCGAGAGCGTTCGCACGACTTCCACGTCTTCGAGGTCCACGGCGATCCGCCCCAGCTGGGCGAGCTTCGCGATCTCCCAAAGTACGATGGCCGAGATGCTCCAAAGGTCGTGGCGCAGCAGTCGCCGCTCACGTGCGGTAGGCGAGCCCGCGACGGCATGGAGCAGCACGTGGGTGTCAAGATTCAGCATCCCACTCGATTCCGGTGGAGAGGATGTCGCCTTTGATCTCGAGCTTGCTGCGCAGGGCGCCGATGAGGCTGGCGCCGTCGGTGCCGATGGGGATGAGCTTGGCGACCGGCTTGCCGCGCTTGGTCACTACGATTCCGTCCGGGCCGACCTCCTCGAGAAGGGCCAGACATTGCTCTTTGAACTTCGCTGCCGGGATCTCACGCATGCCCACATCTTATGACTGGTCATCTGAGTTGTCCAGTTGGCGATGGCGCGACCGCGTCGGGGGCGCAGCGGACCTGCCGGCGATGCATCCGGGCGGCGAGGGTCTCCATCCAGGAGCGAGCCCTACGATTGCCGCGCACGACGCCGCGCGGGTCCGAGCCGTCACAGTCCCGCCCGTGCGCGTTCCTCGATGATTCCCATGCCCTGCTTGCGTGCGATCTCGGTCGCGCGCAGCGGCGTGCAGAACATGGCCGAAGGCAGCATGGACTCCGCGACGTCGAAAATGATCGAGCTCAAGCTGACCGGCGTCGCTCGCGGTAGCCTGGAGGAGCTGCAGCTCGACTACCAGGACTTCTTGCGCCAACGGGGCCTTCCACTCTGACCCAAAGACAGCCCCGAAGCCCTCTCCGTCCGACGGCGCTACAAGTCCGACGCGTCCGACCCGTACCAGATCGCGACCGCCTCTCCCGAGGTCGCGGCGAACACGATGATTTGCGTCATCCACCAGGCGACCTACCTGCTGCGCCGCCAGCTCGCCCGTCTCGAGCGGGACTTCCGCGCCGAGGGCGGCTTCACCGAGCGCCTCTACCGAAAACGCCGCCTGAGCCCTAGAACCCGGCACGGCGCGTCGACGCCACAGGGCGCGCTCGATGTGCGACGTCGAGTCCTCCCCATCCAGGCTAGGCGCAAGGCGGGAAGCCTGCCATTTCCCAGCCTTCTCCGATCGTCGGCCAGGCGGTCACGAGCACGATCAACCGGCACATGACACCCATAGAGATGCGCTAGCATCGATCGCGTCGCCCCGCGCCTTAGGCACGATCTGGATAACGAGACCGGACTCTTCTAGAACACTGGCGAAGACTCGCGGAGGGATCGTTCGCCGGCTCGCGGAGGCGGACCGGAAGCAATGCCTTGCCACGGCCGAGGGTTCGCCAGCGCCGATTTCGGCGAGAAGGACCCGTCGCAGCATGGAGGGGTCGTCGATGGAGCTGCCAGCCTTCTTTCGTGACGCAGAGGTGCCAAGAGGCGGACATGAATAGCAGGAGCAGCCCGGACACCGTCGTCGTCGGCGCAGGACCGTTCGGCCTCTCGGTTGCCGCAGCACTGGCGGAGCGAGGCCTGGCCTACCGCATCTTCGGGCGACCGATGAGCTTCTGGCGCGAGAACATGCCGGAAGGCATGCTGTTGCGTTCGCGTTGCGATTGGCAGCTCGACCCTGCGGGAACGAGCACCATCGAGGCCTACCTGGCCGAACGAGGCCTCACGGCGGCGGACGTCGAACCGCTGAGCCTCGACCGCTACCTCGCGTACACCGAATGGTTCCTTCGCGAGAAGCGGATCCACCCCGAGGAACAGCTCGTCTCCCGAATCGACCGCAACGAAGCCGGCTTCATCGTCGCCCTGGAGAACGGCGACACGATCTCGGCTGCGAACGTGGTCGTCGCGCTGGGCTTTCGCCACTTCCCGAACCTTCCAACCGATCTCGTTTCGCGACTGGCGCCCGACCGCTTCAGCCATACGGTTGCCGAGCCACACCTCGGCCGCTTTGCGGGCAGGCGCGTGCTGATCGTCGGTGGACGCCAGAGCGCGTTCGAGTCGGCCGCTCTACTCGGCGAGGCGGACGCCACGCAGGTACACGTCTGCTACCGCCACGACACACCGGCATTCACCGAATCGGATTGGTCCTGGTTCAATGAGAACATCGCCAGGACGGTCGACGACCCGGGTTGGTTCCGTCGCTTGTCGGACGACGAACGGAAGAAGGTGAACGACCGATTCTGGGCGGAGGGCCGGCTCAAGCTCGAACCGTGGCTCGCGCCCCGGCTCGAACGCGAATCGATCGTGCTGTGGCCCCGCACCGAGATCGCCCGGTGCACGGCAGATGCGGACGGCAGCCTCGAGGTGGAGTTGACCGACGGTTCGCGTCTCGCCGTCGATCACGTGCTCCTCGCCACCGGCTACAAGGTCGACCTCGAGAGGATACCTCTTCTCGCGCGCGGCAACGTACTCGACGAGTTGCGGATCGAAGACGGCTTCCCGGTCCTCGACACTTCGCTCCAGACGAGCGTCCCAGGATTGTACGTCACGAGCATCCCCGCGACCCGTGACTTCGGATTGTTCTTCGCGTTCACGATTTCGGCGACGACGTCGGCGACGCTGATCGCGAACGCGATCGCGCAACGGCGAGCGCCTCCAGGCACCCCACCGGGGCGGCACCTCGGCAGCCCGCGGAAAGGAGTGAACAAACCTCTTCGTGCAAAGTAGATTCGCCCCCTTAGAGCCCGAATACGACGGTAAAACCGTGGTCTTCGAGTCCGGGCCGGCGCGCGGACGAAAGGATCGGTTCGGCCTGCAGCGACGCTGCGATCGCGGGCACGATGTCCGGGCGGGAGGCGTTGCCGCCTCCGAGTCCTCGACGCGGTCGGCGGCCCCGGGAACGTCAGGTCTTCGAGGCCTGGAAGATGCTCTCGATCGCCTCGTCCAGCATCTTGTCGAACTCCGCGTCGCTCTGCTGCGCGGAGAGTCCTTCGGTCAGGGCACGCGAGAAGCTCGCGATCATTCCCTTGTTGGCGGCGAGGCGCTCGTTGGCGACCTCGCGCGAGTAGCCGCCCGACAGGGCGACGACGCGAACGATGTTCGGGTGGGCGATCAGCTCCGCGTAGAAGTTGCTCTCCTCGGGGAGCGTGAGCTTGAGCATGATGAGCTGGTTCGCCGCCAGCTTGTTCGCGTGCTCGAGCAGCTCGGCCTTGAGCAGCGCTTCCGCCTCGGCCTTCGAAGGGCTGTTGATGTCGACTTCCGGTTCGAGGATCGGCACGAGCCCTGCGGCGACGATCTGCAAGCCGATCTCGAACTGCTGCGCCACGTTGGCTTTGATCCCTGCAGGATCGGCCGTCTTGATGACGGATCGCATCTTCGTGCCGAAGACGTCGTTCCGCTTCGCGCGCTCGAGGAGCGGCCCCAGGTCGGGAATCGGCTTCATGCGCTGCGCGCCGTCAACCTCGTCCGCCAGGCCCTTGTCGACCTTGAGAAAGGGCACGACCTGCTTCTCGTTCCACAGGAACTCGGCGGTCGGCTTGCCTTCGATCTCGCGATCCATCGTGTTCTCGAACAGGATGGCACCGAGGATCCGCCGGCCGTCGAAGCTCGGGCTCGTGATGATGCGGCTACGCATCTCGTGGATCTTGCCGAACATCTCGTCGTCGCCCGAGTACTCGTCCTCGCCGATTCCGTAGAGGCGCAACGCCTTCGGCGTGCTCCCGCCGCTCTGGTCGAGCGCGGCGATGAAGCCGTCCTGGGTTTTCACTTTCTGCAGTTGATCGTCGAATGTAGCCACGGTCGTCTCCACTCCTTCGGGAACTGCCTGGGATCATACACACGGCTCCGATGTGGGCAAGCAACGCCGGCGGATTGAATTCCCGGGGGGCGCCCAATGGAGCGCGGCGGCGACCCGCATGCGCCGGCCATGGCGCGTCGCCGAGTCCAGTTTTCCGGACCCGATGTAGTCTCCGGCGTCACTCGCCTACTCTAACAAGACGTGCCCGAGCACGGCGACGCCGTCGCCGGAGACGACCGACACGGTCACCGAATCGAAGCCACGGGCGATCGCTTCCCGAGGCAATGGCTCGACGTAGCGCGCAAGCCCGCCGATCGCTCTCGGCCCCACGCTCATCGCGGCGACCACCTCACCGCGCTTCTCGAACTGGATTCGGTACTCATCGTTGTTGTCGGCCGACACGTCGATCCGCGTCGGGTCGTCGAGCATCCCCTCG
>CALJUJ010000424.1 GCA_937975525.1 uncultured bacterium | reverse complement strand
ACTGATCATCGCGCCCTGGAACTATCCCTTCTTCCAAGCGCTCGCGCCGATCGCCCTGGCGATCGCATGCGGCAACACGGTCGTCTTCAAGCCTTCGGAGTGGACGCCGCTGACCGGCCTGATCGAGGACCTGCTCGCGGAAGCACAGTTCGCACCGAACTGGGTGCGCGTCGTCTACGGTGACGGGGCCGTCGGCGCGGCGCTGATCGATGCGGGCCCTGACCGGGTGATGTTCACCGGCAGCACCAAGACGGGGCGGGCCGTTCTCGAGCGTGCCGCCGCCCGGATGATCCCGGTGGAGCTCGAGCTCGGCGGTAAGGACGCGATGATCGTCTTCGACGATGCCGACATCCAGCGTGCCGCTGCCGGCGCCGCCTGGGGGGGGCTGACCTGCACCGGGCAATCGTGCACGTCGGTCGAGCGAATCTACGTTCACGAGCGGATCCACGATCGCTTCCGCGACGAGCTCGTCCGCATTGCCCGCAGCATCAAACAGGCAACGGATAGCGACGGCGACGCCGACATCGGCGCGATGACGACCGATTTCCAGGTCGCCACCGTACGTGCCCACGTCGACGACGCCAGGGCCCACGGGGCGACGGTGGCGACCGGAGAAGCATGGGACGGGCAGTCGCGCCTGATTCCGCCGATCGTGCTCGAGGGCGTACGCGACGACATGCTGGTGGCGACGGCCGAGACCTTCGGGCCGGTGCTGCCGCTGCTGCGCTTCACGGAGGAGGACGACGTGATTCGTCGCGCCAACGACTCCGAGTTCGGCCTCACGGCTTCGGTGTGGACGGCGGACAAGCAGCGGGCTCGGCGGGTCGCCGCAGCGCTCGAGGTCGGCGGTGTATCGATCAACAACGTCATGGCGACCGAGGCGAATCCCGCCCTGCCGTTCGGCGGCGTCAAGAACAGCGGCTTTGGTCGCTACAAGGGCGAAATCGGGCTGCACGCGTTCTGCAACGTGAAGTCGGTGCTGATCGACAAGAACGCGAACAAGATCGAGGCGAATTGGTTCCCGTACACGCGCCGCAAGTACGAGCTCTTCTCGCGGATGACGGAGAATCTATTCGCCGACGGACCTCGTGCGTTCGTGCGCTTCCTACGCGCGGCGCTCGCGTTGGAGAGCTACTCCGACAAGGCCGGCAAGCAGGGGCGCTGACCCTCAGGCCTGCGAATCGCTCTGCAGCTGACGCAGCAGGGTCCGGTAGAAGCCCACCGCTCGTGCGTAGTTCGCGACGCTGATCCGCTCGTTCGTGCCGTGGATGCGGGCGAGATCGTCGCGGGTGCCGACGATGGGCGCGAATCGGTACACGTTCGGCGTCAGGATCAGGTAGTGGCGCGAGTCCGTGCCGCCGACCGTCAGGTAGGGAGCGACCACGACGTCGGGGAATACGGCGCCGATGGTACGCTGCAGAACCGAGAACGCCGTCGAGTCGACGGGCGACACGGCCGACGCCTCGCGAGGCGTCGGGAGCCGTTCGATGCGGATGGCCGGGTCGTCGACCACTCGACGCACGTGCTCCTCCACCGAGTCGACCGAATCGCCCGGCAGAATACGGAAATTGACGACGGCGCGGGCCCCCGTCGGCAGTACGTTGGACTTCACCCCTCCCGCGATGATCGTTGCCGCCGTCGTCGTTCGCAAAGTGGCGTTCGTAGCTGGGTTGCCCTCGAGCGCGTCCTCGATCGGGCGCCGCAAAAGCCACAAGTTGGCGAAGGCGACGTTGAGGGGGAACGGCATCTCGGGGCCGACATAGGCGAAGAACTCGCGAGCGGCGCCGCGGAGCTCGCGCGGCATCTGGTTGTCCTCGAGGCGCGTGACCGCGCGGCTGATCACGCCGATCGCGGTGTGCCGGGGCGGCGTGGATGAATGCCCGCCTTCGGCGTCGACTTCGAGCGAGAGCGTCACCGAGCCCTTCTCGGCGATTCCGATCATCGCGACCGGGACGGCGAGGTACGGAACGACTCCTTCGATGACCGCTCCGCCCTCGTCGAGGACCATGCTGGGTTGCACCCCGCGTTCGTCGAGCAGCCGTGCGATCGCGGCGGCACCGTCGTTTCCGCCGACCTCCTCATCGTGTCCGAACGCGAGGTAGATCGTCTGCTCCGGCTGAAATCCTTCGCGCAGGAGCATCTCGATCGCCTCGAGGATGGCGAGCACTCCGAACTTGTCGTCGAGAGTTCCGCGTCCCCAGATGAATCCATCGGCGATGGCGCCGCTGTAGGGCGGGTGCTCCCAGCGATCTTCCGTGCCCGGAACGACGGGGACCACGTCGATGTGTGAAAGCAGCACCACCGGCGGACGTTCGTTGGACCGTCCTTCCCAACGGTAGAGGAGCGACAGGTTGGCGACCGTCTCGCGCTGCAGCGTCGTGTGCACCAGGGGAAACGACTCCTCGAGATAATCGTGGAAGCGGCGAAACGCTGCTGCATCGAGCTGCGACGCATCCTGATGCGAGATGGTCTCGATCTGCAGTGCACCCGCGAGGCGCCGCGCGGCCCCATCGACGTCGACGTCGTCGATGCTGACCGGATCGACCGAAATCTGTTTGGACGTGGATCCGAACGCGACGAGCAACATCACGACGAGCAGCGCCACGAGAAGAGAACCCAGCCATTTCAGCAAGCGCATCATGGGCGCCCCTCCCTGCGTCGTTGCGAAGCCCGTTCGGCTTCGAGCCGTTCCAGATCCACCGCCGAGTGGTCGACGAAGGACATCGCGGCAGCAATGGCCCGATGGCCCGCCGCCTCGGCGACCAGGCGGTGCATCTGCTGGCAGACGCGACGATACGCCGCGTGGCCCTGAGGTGCCGTCCGCAGCTCGATGACGTGCATCGCCTCGCGGGCGTTCATCTCCATGTAGAAACGCACCCGAAAGGCCATCGGCACCGCGTAGGGGGCCACGTCGGGTAGTCCGGCGGTCTGCAGCGCGCTCGCGACCTCGGCACAGGCCTCCATGGCCTCGCGCCAGGCATGTGCGCCACCGCATTCGTCGACCACCTCGGGAAGCGCGAAGCCGTGCGCGGTCGACAGCGGCTGCCATTCCAAGGTCAGCATGCGGTGGCGTTGCAGATCACGAAAGGCTCCGTAATCCGTCAAGACGTCGAACCGGTAGCTGGTCCGCTCGAAGGCGCGCCCCGGGCGATGGCGCCGATTCCCGCGTTCGCCGACGTAGGCGGCGAGGATCTGTGCACGCGTTTCGTCCGAGAGTGAGCGCGCGAGCTCGAGGAGTTGGTCATCGGCGAGCGACGTGTGCGGGTACAGCGCCGCTGCCACGACCTTGAGTTCGCCCTCGGGGTCGAAGTCGACGAGCGCGACCTCCGGTCGGGATTCCGGCTCCGTGTCGGCGCCGATGCGCTGGGCGATCTCCCGCGTAGCGCGCGTCGTTTCCTCGAAGTAGCGGCTCCAGGCGACACCGCGATCGTCGCGGTCGACACGCTTGAGAAAGGCGGGGATCACCTTGCGCAACTCGACCAGCATCGCATCCGCGTAGGCGCGCACCTCGGCCAGCGGATGGGCACGCATGCGCAGCAACAGTGCTTCGTAGGCCTGGCCCGTCCCGAAGAGTCCGACGTTCGATCGGGTCGCGGCGGGCAGCAGGCCGCGCACGGAATCCAGCGCCTTGGCCCGCAGCGTGCGTTTGTGGACGGCTTCGCTGTCGTTGACGGCGCGTGGGAAGCGCTCGTGCAGATGGGCCTCGACGCGTGTGAGCCACTCGGCGTAGGTGGCGAATGCGCGATCCAACGCGTTCACGTAGGCGTGGCGCAAGCCGTGTCCTTCGAGCTCCTTCGGCACCAGATAGCGCCAGGCACCCTGCGCATCTCGCGCGGTGTAGGGAATGTAGCGCGTGGACTGCTCGAGGTAGGCCATCAAGCGGCCCCACTCGAGAACCTTGGTGAGAATGTTCGAAGCGTCCTCGCATGCGAGGTGGGCGCCTCCCAACTGCGCCACGGAATCGTCACCGTACTCGCTGAAGACCTTTTCGTAGAGGCGATCGGCACGCTCGACACCGACGCCCGTGCGTTCCTCGTCGGCGACCACGGCTTCGTGGAACTCGTCGAGAAACAGCCGGCGCAGCGACTTCGGCGAGCGCGAGTAGCGTGCGAACAGGGCGCCCTTGACGACTTCGGGAAGGTTGCGCAGGGCGAACACCGAACCGTCGAGGTTGGTGAAGTACGGCGCGAGCGCGGCTCGCTCGCTGGCATCGAA
>CALJUJ010000423.1 GCA_937975525.1 uncultured bacterium | reverse complement strand
GGCGCCGTCGCGGTCGTCGAGGGTGTCGGCGACCACGGCTGCGAGTACATGACCCGCGGCACGGCCGTCATCCTCGGGAAGACCGGCCGCAACTTCGCGGCGGGGATGAGCGGTGGGGTCGCCTACGTGCTCGACGCGGACCAGGATTTCGCGGATCGCTGCAACATGGGCATGGTCGATCTCGAGCCCCTCGCCGACGACGATGCGGCGACCCTCCACGACCTGATCCGCCGGCACTACGACGCAACCCAGAGCGCGGTCGCCTGGCGCCTGCTCTCGGGCTGGAAGGATGCCGCGCGTCAGTTCGTCAAGGTGATGCCCCGAGACTACCGGCGCGTTCTCGAAGAGCAGGCAGCCGAGGCCGCGGCACAGGGCGCGTCGGTCTGAAGCCGGCGTAGCGACGACGAGGAAAGATACGATGGCGAAGGCTACAGGATTTCTCGAGTTCGAGCGTGCAACCCCCGGGCGACGCCCGGTCAGCGAGCGCCTCCACGACTACAACGAGCTCGAAGGCAAGTTCTCCGAAGCAGACCTCAAGCAACAGGCGGCACGCTGCATGGATTGCGGGATCCCGTTCTGCCACAAGGGCTGCCCGCTCGGGAACATCATCCCCGATTGGAACGACCTCATCTACCGCGGCCGCTGGAAGGAGGCGATCGATCGCCTGCACTCGACGAACAACTTCCCCGAGGCGACCGGAACCGTGTGTCCGGCCCCGTGCGAGGAAGCGTGCGTGCTCAACATCAACGACGATCCGGTCACGATCAAGCAAATCGAGAAGCAGATCATTTCCTACGCCTTCCAGCAGGGGTGGGTCGTGCCGCAAGTCCCCGAACGCCGCACCGGGAAGCAGGTCGCCGTCGTCGGCTCGGGCCCGGCCGGCCTCGCCTGCGCCCAGCAGCTCGCCCGGGCCGGCCATACCGTCACGGTCTTCGAGCGCGCCGACCGCATCGGCGGCCTGCTGCGCTACGGGATTCCCGACTTCAAGATGGAGAAGGGCGTTCTCGACCTGCGCCTGCAGCAGATGGAGGCCGAAGGAGTGCACTTTCGGGCGAGCACCGAGGTGGGTGTCGACGTGGCCGCGGCCGATCTCGAGAAGGAGTTCGATGCGGTGGTCCTCGCCGGGGGGGCGACCAAGGCGCGTGACCTACCGATTCCGGGCCGCGACTTGAAGGGCATTCACCTGGCGATGGACTTCCTGCCCCAGCAGAACAAGCGCGTGGCAGGGGACGAGGTGCCCGACCAGATCTCGGCCGCGGGCAAGCGCGTCATCATCCTGGGTGGCGGCGATACCGGATCGGACTGCCTCGGCACTTCGAACCGACAAGGTGCATTGTCGGTTCACCAGTTCGAGCTGATGCCACGGCCCTCCGACGAACGCGCGGAAGCCACTTCGCCTTGGCCCTACTGGCCGATGATCCTGCGCACGTCGTCGTCGCACGAGGAGGGTGTGATTCGCGACTGGAGCATCAATACCAAGGGGTTCAGCGGCGACGCCGACGGCAACGTCCAGCGCATCCACTGCGTTCGCCTCGAATGGGCCACGGGCGAAGGCGGGCGTCCCGTCATGCAGGAGGTCCCCGGTAGCGAGTTCATCCTGGAAGCGGATCTCGTGCTCCTCGCCCTCGGTTTCGTCGGCCCCGAGCGCAGTGCCGTCGACGAGCTCGGCATCGAGCTCACCGACCGCGGCAACGTCGCGGTCGACAAATCGTGGATGACGAACAAGCGCGGCGTGTTCGCCTGCGGCGACATGCGGCGCGGGCAGTCGCTCGTGGTCTGGGCGATCTGGGAAGGGCGCGAATGCGCCCGCGGTGTCGATGCCTACCTGGTCGGCCAGAGCGATCTCAAGTCGAGCCCCAGCCCGTTTGCGAACCCGCTGGGGCGATGATTCTCGGCGGCAGGATGGATTTGAATCATCTTTTTAACATGGGTTGACCGGGCGGTGGCCTCCGGCAGCATGGATGTACTCCATCTGCATCGGAGGTCGTTGCCATGGTCGTATCCATCGCCCTGTCGCTCCTCGCACTCTGCGCACTCTCTCCCCGCACGCTCCACGCCGTCGTCGTCAGCCAGGTCTACGGTGGCGGCGGCAACAGCGGTGCTCCATTCGATCGCGATTTCGTCGAGCTCTTCCATCCCGGTCCGCAACCCGTTGCCGTCGACGACTGGTCGCTGCAGTACGCGACCGCGAGCGGCACCTCCTGGCAGGTGACCGGGCTCTCCGGGACGATCGCTGCCGGTAGTTACTTGCTCGTCGGCATGGGGCGCGGCGCCGGAGCCGGCGCCGCGCTGCCGCCCGTCGATGTCGACGGCGACGTGGCGATGAGCGCCGCCGCAGGCAAGCTCGCGTTGCGGCGCTCGCTGCTGCCGCTCGCGGGCGCCTGCCCGGCCTCGGGGGATCTCGAGAGCGTGTTCGGCTACGGCGCGGCGAGTTGCTTCTCGGGCTCGGCCCCGGCGCCAGGCTTGAGCAATACCACGGCAGCAGTGCGCCTCGATGCCGGCTGCCGCTCCGGCGGCAGCGATGCGACCGACTTCGCCGCCGCCGCACCACAGCCGCGAAACTCCCTGGCGACACCCGTCGCATGTGATCCACCGACGCCCACGGTAGGGCCGCTGCCGCCCTCGCCGACCTTCTCGCGATCGGCCGCGCCGAGCCCGAGTCCAACGCCGTCACCGACTCTCTCGGCGACGGCAACCGTGGTTCCCTCGCCGTCCTTCACCCCATCCCACGACCCGACGGCGAGCCCGACCGCTTCGGCCACGACCACGCCGCTCGCGTGCGGCAACGGCCAGATCGATCCGGGAGAGGACTGCGACGACGGCAACGGCGCCGCCGGCGACCTGTGCCCGCCCGACTGCCGTTTCACCGGCCCTGGACGACTCGTCCACGGACTGGCACGCCTCCGCCGCGTCCAACGCGACGGCTGCTGGCTCGGCTGGTATGTGGCGTTGCGCGACGGCCTTCGGTTGCGAGGCGGAGCGCCGGTGCCGATCCAGCAGTGCCGGGACCAGGACAGCGGATGCGACCGCGACCCGACGCCCGGCGTCTGCGAGCTGGCGGTGGCCGCGTGTGTCGGCGTCGTGGGCAGTGATCTGCCCGGGTGCCGGCCACCCGCCGTCACCGCGGTGGCCATACGTTCTCCGCGGTCGCGCGCGCGGCCTCATCGCGACAACCGCACGGCGATGGGCGAGGCACTGGCGCAACTCTCGCTCTCGCCGAACGGCGCCGGGTGTACCCGCCTGTTTCCCGTCCGCATCGAGCTCGGTGGCCGGCGACGGGCGACGGAGCGCCTGGCGCTGCGTGGGGCACCTGCCGACCCGACGGCTCGACCCGCGCATTCCTGGCTTCGCCTCGTCTGCCGTCGCTGAGTGGTCGCGGCGGGCGCGCGCGTTGTCGGGGTTCGGCTGCGCTGCCAAGATGGGCGCGTGGAACGAGGTCGTGCAGAGCGACTGCCCCAGAGCATGCGCAGGGTCATCCGCGGCCGGCAGCTCGTCGACGCCGGTCAGATGGTGCTCGTGGCGGTATCGGGCGGTGCCGATTCCGTGGCCCTGCTGCGCGCGCTCGCGGACGCGTCGGGACGGCTACGCGCGCACGTCGTCGCCGCGCACTTCGACCACCGGTTGCGTGGAGCGGCATCGACGGCCGATGCCGCGTTCGTTCGCGACCTCTGTGGGCGGCTCGGCCTGAAGCTGGTCGAGGGACGGGCGATGCATCCGGACGCGGGGGCCGGTCGCGAGGCGAGGGCGCGCCGCGAGCGCTACGAGTTTCTCG
>CALJUJ010000422.1 GCA_937975525.1 uncultured bacterium | reverse complement strand
ACATCGGGTAGAACGAGACGACCTCCTGCACCTGGATGGGCAGGACGTCGAGCAACCCGGCGACCTCGCGCACCACGGCCGGCGGCAGGTAGCCGACCTCGGCCTGGGCGAAGTGCAGGGAATTCATCATGGCCGCGCGCGGCTCGGGGTAGTTGGCGCGCTCGGCGAGGATCTTGGCCCGGCATTCGTCGGAGAGAACTCGCTCCGTCGGCGCCGCGCCGGCGCCCGACGTTCCGGTGAAAGCGTCAGCGGTCACATTCGCCTCCAATCATGTTGATGAGGTCGAAGGTCGGGATGAGATCGGCCAGCAGACCGCCCTGCACCATGCGCGACAGCGGCTGGGTATTGGAGAAGCTCGGCGTGCGGGCCCGGCACTTGTACGGCTTGCCGCTGCCGTCGCTGACCAGGTAGTAGCCGATCTCGCCGGTGGCGGACTCGACCGCGCAGTAGGCCTCGCCCGGCTCGGGCTTCGGACCTTCGGTGACGTTCTTGAACTGCGCGATCAACTCTTCCATTCGCGAGAAGACCTTGCCCTTCGCGGGCCAACGCACGCGCGGATCGGTGACGTCGACGGGGCCCGCGGGCATGCGCTCGAGGCACTGCTCGACGATGCGGCGACTCTGCTTCATTTCTTCGATGCGGATCAGGAAGCGGTCCATGTTGTCGCCCTGGGTGCCCAGCGGCACGTCGAAGTCGACCTGGTCGTAGACGAGATAGGGGGCGGTGCGGCGCAGGTCGAGGTCGACGCCGGCGGCGCGCAGCAAGGGCCCGGTGACGCCGTACGCGATCAGCTCTTCCTTGGCCATCTTGCCGACGCCTTCCATGCGCTCACGGAAGATCGGATTCTCGATCATGATCTGCTCGGTCTCGCCGAGCAGCTGGAAGATGCGCTCGAAGCGGGAGCGCAGCTGTTCCGGGAAGTCGGCCGGCATGTCGGAGCTGAGGCCGCCGATGCGGACGTAGTTGCTGGTGACGCGACCGCCGCAGAGCTGGTTGATGAGCTCCCACACGAGCTCGCGCGCCTGGAGGTTGTAGAGGAACGGCGTGAACGCGTTCATCTCCAGGCACGTGGCTCCGACGCACAGCAGATGATCCGAGATCCGGGCCAGCTCGCCGGAGAGGACGCGCAGCCACTGGCAGCGGTCGGTGACCTCGACGCCCATGAGCTTCTCGACGGCCATGCAGTAGCCGACGTTGCAGAGGATGGCGGAGCTGTAGTTGAGGCGGTCCGTGTACGGGATCGCCTGATAGTAGAAGCCGCTCTCGCACTCCTTTTCGAAGCCGCGGTGCAGGTAGCCGATCTGGACGTCGCTGCCGACGATCGTCTCGCCGTCGAGATCGAGCACGATGCGCACCGTGCCGTGCGTCGCCGGGTGCGACGGCCCCATCTGGATGCGCATCAGCTCGGCGCCGAGCATGCCCTTCTCGCTGCCCGCGATCGGCAGCTCCATGACGTAGCGGTGCTCTTCCTCCGGCGACCACTTGCCGCTGTTGCCCGGCCCGATCAGGGGCTGACGCCGCTCCTTGGGATAGTCCTTGCGCAGCGGGTGACCTTCGAACTCTTCGTAGAGGTAGATGCGCCGCAGGTCGGGATGGCCGGTGAAGCGGATCCCGTACATGTCGTACGTCTCACGCTCGAGCCAATTGGCACCCACCCACACGTCCGCCAGCGACGCGATCGTCGGGTCGGCTTCCGGGATGCGCGCTTTCACGCGCACCCGGTGGCCGTGCGCCGTCGAGTACAGGTGGTACACCGCTTCGAAGCGCTCGGCCTGGCCGATGTAATCGACCGCCGTCACGTCGATCGGCATGTCGAATCGCAGCTCGGGATCGTCGCGCAAGAACGTGGCCACGTCGCTGAGGGTCTCGCGCCGCACCGACGCGGTCGCGTCACCGCGATCGGTCGAGGTGGCGACCACAGCGTCGGGAAACTGGGAGCGAATGCGGTCGAGGATCGTGTTCGGTTCAGCCATGAAGGAAGGGGCTCGTCGGGCAATGGGCCGGGGAACGGGTCACTCGGCCGGTTTCGCTTCGGGCCGCTCGTAGCCGCGCCGGATGTGGGACAGGCGCGCCGCGACGCTTTCGACCGGGGTGAGGAGATCTTCCTTGTGCCACAGGGTACCGCGCCGCGAGAACGCCGCGATCTCCATCTCGTGGCTCATGACGATCGCCTCCTCGGGGCAGGCTTCCTCGCACAGGCCGCAGAACATGCAGCGCGACATGTCGATGTCGAAGACGTCGGGGTAGCGCTCGACCTCGTCGGCCGTCTCCGCCGGGAAGATCGTGATGCAATCGGTCGGGCAGGCCCACTCGCACAAGCCGCAGGCGACGCAGCGCTCCTTGCCGTTGTCCATCTGGACGAGAACCGGCATGCCGCGAAAGGCCGGCGGCATCGGCACGCGCTGTTCGGGGTACTGCACCGTGAACACCGTCGGCTTGCGGCGGATGAAGCCCCAGAGGTTGCGCATGAAGTGACCGTTGGTGATCCGCAACCCGGTGAGGATGGCGCGGGCGCCGCGGATCCAGCCGATGCGTCGGCTCGGCTTGGGGCGGCGCAGGGGAACGGCGTTGCTGGCCATTACTCGGAAGCTCCCGCGCCGGCGGTGGTTGCAGCCCCGTCACCGCCGAGCAGGGCGTAGCTCAAGCCGGCGTAGGCGGGACAGCTCGCGGCGATCTCGTCGAAGACCGCCGCAGCCGAGAAGCCGCGCGGCGCTTCGGCGACGCGGCCCAACAGCTCGCTGAAGATCTCGCCGTCGCTCAACTGACCTTCGGGCGCATCCCACGCCTTGTGGAAGCGTTGCACCCGACCGGCGACGTTGGTGAACGTTCCGTCCTTCTCGGCGAAGCTCAGCGACGGCAGCACGACGTGGGCACGCTCGGCGACCGGGCTCATGGCCAGGTCCTGCACGATGAGCAACTCGAGCGCTGCCGTGGCGCGCTCGACGAGGTCGGCGTCTTCGACGTGCAGGATGTCCGAGCCACACACGTAGAGCGCCTTGATGCTGCCTGCGGCCGCGGCTTCGAGCAGAGCGCGTGGCCCGCCCGCATCGCCGCCGAGGCCGAGGTCGCGAGCGCCGCGCGCGTTCGGCGCCTTCTCGGCCTTGATGAGCAGATCGTCGCTGTCGCCCATCGGAACCGGCAGGGCGACGCGTTCGACGCCCAGCGCTTCGAGGAGGCGCGCGAAGCGGAAGCTCTCTTCGTTCGAGAGATGGGGAGAGGCGATCGCACCGACGGCGTCGGCGCCGTGGTCACGCACCGCTGCCCGCAAGCGCTGGGCAACGGTATCCAGCGCCGACTCCCAGCCCACGTCGGCGAGGCTCTCGCCGTCACGCAGCCGCGGCGCGCGTAGCCGGTCCTCGGCGCTGATGTGATCGTAGCCGCTGCGGCCGTGATCGCACATCCAGGTGTCGTTCACCGCGTCGTTGCGTCGCGGCATGACGCGCCAGACGCGGTCGCGGTAGTGCTGCACGGTCACGTTGCACCCGTTGGAGCACTGGGGGCACACGCTCGGGGTCTTCTTCAAGAACCAGACGCGCAGCTTGTGGTGGAAGTCCTTGCTGGTGAGTGCGCCGACGGGACAGATGTCGGCGACGTTGATCGAGTACTCGTTGTCGAGCGGCTTCTCCTCGAGGACGTCGAGCACCGACGTGTGGCCGAGGTTGAAGACGGCGAGCTCACTGGTGCCCGTGATCTCGCGGCAGAAGCGCACGCAGCGGCGGCAGAGGATGCAGCGCTCCTGGTCGAGGAAGATGCGCTCGCCGATGTCCTTGCGCTTCTCGAGCTTGCGCCGCGGCTCCGGCGTCTTCGATTCGTTGCTGCCGTAACTGTAGGAGTAGTCCTGCAACAGGCACTCGCCGGCCTTGTCGCAGATCGGGCAGTCGAGCGGGTGATTGACGAGCAACAGCTCCATCACGCCCTTGCGGGCGCTCTCGACTTTGTCCGACGTGGTGTGGACGACCATGCCGTCGCGCACCGGCGTGTTGCAGGCGATGGCGAGCTTCGGAGCACCCTCGATTTCGACCTGGCACATGCGGCAGTTGCCGTCGACCGACAGCTTCGGGTGCCAGCAGTAGTGCGGGATGTGGACGCCGCTCTCGAGAGCCGCCGGGAGCAACATCGTGCCCTCGGCCACCTCGATCGTCTTACCGTCGATCGTGATCGTCGGCATGCGCGCTCAAGCCTCGACGGCGCGACCGCTGCCGTGGATCTCGCCGATCGGTCGTCCACCGCGCTCGTTCTGCACGCGATCCTGGAGCTTGAGCAGCCCATCGAGCACGGCCTCGGGGCGCGGCGGACAGCCCGGGATGTAGAGGTCGACCGGTACGATCGTGTCGATGCCCTGAACGACGGCGTAGTTGTTGTAGGGTCCGCCGGAGGACGTACAAGCACCGAACGAGACGACCCACTTGGGATCGGCCATCTGCTCCCACACGCGGCGCAGCACTGGGGCGATGCGGTGGGTGATGGTACCGACGACCATGAGCAGGTCGGACTGCCGCGGCGTGAAGCGCGGCAGTGCGGCGCCGAAGCGATCGATGTCGAAGCGTGGGCCGGCCGTCGAGAAGTACTCCATGCCGCAGCACGCCGTGACGAAGGGATAGGGAAAGAAGGAGTACTTGCGGGCCCACTGCACGGCCTCGCTCAAGCGCGACAGCACGAAGCTTTCGCCGAATGCATCGGCAGCCGCGAGCGGCTGGCCGGTGGCGGCGCGCAGGCGCGCCATGAAGCCTTCGTACGCCAGGGATGATTCGCTGGTGTGATTCGCCATGGGTGCTCTCGTTCTATCAGCGGAACTGCTACGGAAAAAGAGATGCTCAACGCCGGCTTATGCCACGCGCAGCCGGCACGGGCAACAGGCGAACGGGCCCGACGCCGCCGCTCGGCCACGTCGCTTCCGGGCGGATTCACCCTTGACTCGCAAGGCCTCGCCAGTTATTCCTCGCACAGGTCACGACTCGGTACCTGGTGAAATTCCCGCAGCGCACGACATCTCCTGGCCCATGCCCGCAGGCGCCCCACGCGTCGAAGGCACAGAGCCTCGTCTCGCGCGGGCACGGACCGAACGTCGACCCGATCTAATTCAGCGCTGGAGTTCCGAGGGGAGCGTCGCTCGCGACGCGCGGCGCAACCGGGAAGAGTGGGCATGAAGAAACGACGAGCTTCGAAGTCGGCAGCAGCTGCCAAGGAAGAGACGGACTCGGGCAACGGGTTCGAAGAACTCGACGCCTCGAACGACGACGATTCTTCGAGCAACGACGAGTTCGATGGCGCAATCTCGATCCTCGGCGTCGACGATGACGACTCCGACGCACCGACCAGCGCCCCGGCGGCCGCCACCAGCGCCCGCCGCACCAAGCGCCCGTCGAAGGGCGACGACGGCAACAGCAAGGAAGAATGGGGAGAGGAGGAGCGCGAAGAGCCCAAGACCACCTTCGCCGAGGACACCTCCGATCCGGTACGCATGTACCTGCAGGAGATGGGCGCCGTCTCCCTGCTGACCCGCGAGCAAGAAGTCGAAATCGCCAAGCAGATCGAGGAAGGCGAAGCCGACGTCCGCAACGAGGTGCTCGCCGTCCCGTTCACCCTCCACTACCTCATCGACATCGGCGACCGCATCAAGGCCGGTGAAGTTTCGGAACGCGAGCTCATGGACGAGGAATCCGACGACTCCTCGTCTTCCGCGGAGGACGGTGACGCGGAAGAGCCGCAGGCGGAGAGCACCACGGACGGGGTCATCCTCAAGCAGCTCGAGAAGCTCCGCAAGCTCGTCGAGGAGCGCCGCACGCTCGAGGAAACGTCGCGCCAGAAGCGCTCGAATCCGGCCGCGGCCGAGCAGGCCCAGAAGAAGCTCGCGTCGGTGAACCGGCGCATCGGCAAGTGGTTCGAGTCGTTCGAGCTCGGCCGCCGACACATCAACACCATCGTCGAAAAGATGCGCATGGCGGATCGCTTCATCAGCCAGCAGCAGCAGATGATCGCCCGCTGCGAGAAGCGCGCCGGGCGTCCGGCGGCCGAGATCGTCAAGCTCGGCGCCAAGCTCCGCACCGACGACGGCCGCACGGCTTCCAACGCGAGCCGGCGCATGCGCATGACGGTCGACGGCGCGCGGCAGCTCGTCGAGATGACCCGCGGCGCCCGCAAGAAGATCTCCGAGGCCGAGCGCGAGGTCGGCATGGACCGCGAGGCGCTACGCCACTCGATCGAGATCATCCGCGCCGGCGAGTACAAGGCCCAGGACGGCAAGAAGCGCCTGATCGAGGCCAACCTCCGGCTCGTCGTCAGCATCGCCAAGCGCTACACCAACCGCGGCCTCGGCTTCCTCGACCTCGTGCAGGAAGGCAACATCGGCCTCATGCGCGCCGTGGAGAAGTTCGAGTACCAGCGCGGCTACAAGTTCTCCACCTACGCCACGTGGTGGATCCGGCAGTCGGTCAGCCGCGCGATCGCCGACCAGGCCCGCACCATCCGCATCCCGGTGCACATGATCGAGACGATCAACAAGGTCGTCCGCTCGTCGCGCTACCTCGTCCAGCAGCTCGGCCGCGAACCCACCCCCGAGGAGATCGCCGGCAAGATGGAGATGCCGCTCGACAAGGTCCGCAAGGTCCTGCGCATCGTCAAGGAGCCGGTCTCCCTGGAGACCCCGATCGGCGACGAAGAGGAAAGCTCGCTCGGCGATTTCGTCGAGGACCGACAGACCGTTTCCCCTGCCGACGCCGCGGTCTACACCAGCCTCGAGGAGCAAACCCGCAAGGTGCTCGCGACGCTCACGCCGCGCGAGGAACAGATCCTGCGCATGCGCTTCGGCATCGGCGAGAAGTCGGACTACACCCTGGAAGAGGTCGGCCAGCGCTTCGCCGTCACCCGCGAGCGCATCCGCCAGATCGAAGCCAAGGCACTGCGCAAGCTGCGCCACCCGAGCCGCATCAAGTCGATCGAGGCGTTCTCCAGTCCCAACCCCAATTCGAACTGACAGCCGAGCAATCGATACACAGCAAAGCGACCTGACGTCGAAGCCCGATTCACTCGAACGAACGGGGCCCGACGTCGACGATCTCACCGAAAGGAGGGAACGATGATCAAAGACAACCTAGAGGACGAGCTGCGCAAGTGGCGCGAGAAACGCTCGCGCAAGGGCCCGGGCAAGGATTCGGCGAAGGACCGCCGGACCGTGCGGGTCAACGGGCAGGAGGTGGTGGTGGTGACCAAGTCCAAGCGCTCGTTCGCCTGAGCGACTCGCGAGCGCGTGCCCGATCCCGTCGGGCACCACTTCTCCCCTCCTGAACCATCCCCAGCGGCGGCATCGAGCTCGCCTGCTCCCGTTCGCTCTCCGCGAGCGAGCGCGGCGTTGCGCGTGATTTCGCGCGATTCAGTAGCGGACGGAAAATCCTTCGTCCTCGTCGCTGTCGACGTCTGTCAGCGTCGCCGTCGCACGCCGATACGTCGCAGCATCGACGTAGACGAACCCGGCGTGGCGCTCGCCCGCGGCGATCAACGCCGCGTGAGCCGCCGCGCCCACCAGCCGTGGGCCGAGCTCGGGCACGCCCGCACAGCGATCGAGCACCTCGGCTCGCGACAACGGTCGACGACGCTCGCCGTCGACCGTCGTCATGCGGATCGCCTCAGGGTCGAAGCGATACGTGCGCGCGGTGCGATTGCG
>CALJUJ010000421.1 GCA_937975525.1 uncultured bacterium | reverse complement strand
GATGACGCTACCGGTCAGCAGAACAGCTTCGGGCAAGATCTCGAAAAAGGAGTTCAACGACCTCGCGTCGGAGTACGGTTTGCCGAAGCTCAACAGCGTGCGCGAGCTGTCCGACGACGACGTCGTTGCCGAGGTCTTGCTCGAGACCACGAAGGGCAAGTTCGTCGCCCGCTTCGATTCCGTGAAGAGCGAAATGGAGGTCAAGCGCGAGCTCGACCTGCTGCTGTTTCTGCGCAAGCACGGATTTCCGTGCATCGGCCCTCTCGCCGACCGGCGTGGCCGACATTACCGCGAGATCGAGGGCACTTTTCTGGTGGTCTACCGGCAGATCGACGGCCGCACGGTCGATCCCGAGGCGATTACGTCGGGTCAGTTGGAGGGCGTGGGCCGCGCGCTGGCGGATCTGCACCTGGTCGGCAAGGGCTACAAGAAGGGCGTCGACAGTCGATTCGCGCTCGATCGCATCACCGACGTCTACCTCGAAGCGCGCGAGCAGCTGCCGCACTATTTCAAGCGCATCATCCGTACCCTCGACGAAGAGCTCGACTACCTCAAGCACTACCTCGAGGGAAAGCTCCCCAAGGGCATCATCCACGGCGATCTGTACCCGTCGCGCCTGCGCTTCAAGGGCGACAAGGTAACCGCGGTTCTGGAGTTCGAGGCGGCGTCGCGCGGCAAGTTCATCTTCGACCTGGCCAACGGCGTCAACTTCCTCTGCTTCGAGAACAACCGCTACGCTCTCAAGCGTTTCGAGGCGTTGATCGCCGGCTACGAGAGCCTGCGCACGCTGTCACTCGCCGAGTGGGACGCGTTTCCGAACGAGCTACGGTTTTCCGCGTTCCGCTTCGCCGTCGGTCGTCTGCGCGACTTCTTCGCCGCGGGGCCTGACGGACGCGACCAGATCAACAAAGAATTCCAAGACTTCTACGATCGCCTGCGCATCCTCCGGCGCGAGCAGGAGGGCGGCATGGAGCCGATGCTCATGGCGATGGCCACGGGCTACGACTACCGCAAGTACCAGCGGGTCAAGGCGGTCGAGAAGCGCAGCGGCCGCTAGCCCGCGCTCCCGCGCGGCCTTGCATGGCCGCCGAGCGCTCCCCACAATCTCCGCCTATGGAATCCGATCCCATCCAGCCGCTGGTGACGTCTCTGCTCGAGGCCATCGACGAGGACCCGCAACGCGAAGGCTTGGCGAAAACGCCCGACCGCTTCGCACGCGCGATCCGCTACCTTACGAAGGGCTATTCGGAGAGCCCGGAGGAGGTCATCAACGGAGCCCTTTTCGTCGAGGACTACTCCGAGATGATCGTCTGCAAGGACATCGACTTTTTTTCCCTGTGCGAGCATCACCTGCTTCCCTTCTTCGGCACGGCGCACATCGCCTACATCCCGAAGCGTCACATCGTCGGCATCAGCAAGATGGCCCGGCTGGTCGAAGTGTTCTCGCGGCGGCTGCAGGTCCAGGAGCGGATGACGACGCAGATCGCCAATACGATGATGGATCAGCTCGACCCGCTCGGTGTCGGCGTGGTGCTGCGCGGCGAGCACTTGTGCATGCGCATGCGCGGCGTCGAGAAACAAAATTCCGCCGTGACGACGAGCGCCATGCTCGGCGTCTTTCGCAGTCACCAGGAGACTCGCCAGGAGTTCATCAATCTCGTGACAGCGGCTCGCTGAGAGCGCGTACGGAGCCAAGTTGACTCGCTACGAGACGCTTGTTAGACCCGACGCGACAGCTTTGATGGTCTGCACGACTGGCGAGAACGTGGAACCGACCACGAGGAAGTGCTGACCTCAGTGGTCGACCGCCTGGGCCTCTGATCCCGAGAGGTTCAGGCTTTTTTTTGCCAAACGAACGAGGACGACCGTGATCAAGAACTACCTGATCGCACCAGGACCTACGCCCGTGCCGTCGCGCGTCGCGCTGGCCATGGCGCAGCCGATGATCCACCACCGCACGCCGCAGTTCAGCCAGATCTTCGCCGAAACCAAGGCGCTTCTCAAAGAGCTCTACCAGACCAGCCAGGACGTTCTGATGCTGGCGGCCTCCGGTACCGGCGCCATGGAAAGCTCGATCACCAATCTGTTCTCGCCCGGTGAACGCATCCTCACCGTCAACGGCGGCAAGTTCGGCGAGCGCTGGGGCAAGATCGCCAGCAAGTTCGGCGTCGAATACACCGAGCTCGGCGTCGAATGGGGGCACGCCGTGCGCGTCGACGACATCCGCCGCGCCCTCGACGAAGATCCTTCGATCCGTGGCGTCTTCGTCCAGGCGAGTGAAACGTCGACGAGCGTCCTGCACCCGGTCGAGGAGATCGCCGCCGTCACCCGCGAACGCGACGTCATGCTCGTCGTCGACGGCATCACCGCCGTCGGCGTGACCGACGTGCCGATGGATCGCTGGGGGATCGACGTGCTGATCACCGGCTCGCAGAAGGCCTTGATGCTGCCGCCGGGATTGGCGGTGATCGCCCTCAGCGAGCGTGCCTGGGCGCGGACCAAGAGCGCGAAATCGCCGCGCTTCTACTTCGACCTCGCCAAGGAGCGCGACGCGCTCGGCAAGGACACCACCGCGTGGACGCCGGCGATCTCGCTCGTCATCGGGCTGCGCGAAGCCCTGACGATGATGAAGGAGGAGGGCTGGCAGTCGGTCTTCGCACGCCACCACCGGCTCGCCCGCGCGACGCGCGCCGCCGCCGAAGGGCTCGGCCTGCAGCTGGTGGCGCCGACCGCGCCGAGCCCGGGCCTCACCGGCATCTACGTGCCCGAGACCGTCCCCGGCGGCAAGTTGGTCGCCTACCTGCGCGACAAAATGGGTGTGACGTTCGCCGGCGGCCAGGATCAGCTCAAGGGAAAGATCGTCCGTATCGCCCACATGGGTCACATGGGCGCCTTCGACACGATCACGGCGATCGCCGCGTTCGAGATGGCGCTCAAGCATTTCGGCCACGACGTCGCGCTCGGCAGCGGTGTGGCTGCGGCAGAGGCGGTCCTCATGGACGCGCTCCCGGAGTGAATCGATGTTCAAAGTTCTCGTAGCCGACAAGCTGGCGCCCCAGGGGCTCGACATCCTGCGTGCCAACGGCGACATCGAGGTCGAGACCGCGGCCGGCCTCGCCCCCGCCGAGTTCGTCGCCAAGATCCCGCCCTTTCACGGCTTGATCGTTCGTAGTGGTTCGATGGTGACGGCGGACGTGATCGCCGCTGCCGAGAATCTGCGGGTCATCGGTCGGGCTGGCATCGGCGTCGACAACATCGACGTCGCCGCAGCCACGGCGCGCGGCATCGTGGTGATGAACACGCCGTTCGGCAAAAACGTCACCACGGCGGAGCACGCCATCAGCATGATGCTTTAGTTGGCGGGCTCGATTCCCCAGGCGACCGCATCGATGAAAAGCGGGCTCTGGGAGAAGGGGCGCTTCGTCGGCAGCGAAGTGTTCAAGAAAACGCTCGGCGTCATCGGGCTCGGCAACATCGGCCGTCTCGTCGCCGAGCGCGCCATCGGCCTCAAGATGAAGGTCGTGGTCTACGATCCGTTCCTGACCGCCGAGGTTGCGAGCAAGCACGGCGTCGATCTCGTGTCGCTCGACGAGCTCTACGGTTGCTCCGATTTCATCACCATCCACGTTCCCCTCATGGCCGAGACCCGCGGCCTGGTCGGCAGCGACGCCTTCCGGAAGATGAAGAAAGGCGTGCGCTTGGTGAACTGTGCACGCGGGGGCATCGTCGACGAGACTGCGCTTGCGGCGGCCCTCCAGGCCGGCACCGTCGCCGGCGCCGCGCTCGACGTCTTCGAACAGGAGCCGCCGCCCGCCGACCACCCGCTTCTCGCGATGGATCAGGTCATCTGTACCCCCCACCTCGGTGCCGCCACCGGCGAGGCGCAGCTCAACGTCGCCACCGCGATCGCCCAGCAGATCGTCAATTTCCTCGCCCGCGACGTGATCCAGGACGCGGTCAACGTGCCGTCGATCAGCCCGGAACAGCGCAAAGCTCTGCGCCCGTACCTGACGTTGTGCGAGAAGATCGGTAGCTTTCAGGGACAGTTGCTGCAGGGCGCGCCGCGCCAGGTGGCGATCGAGTATGCCGGCGAGGTCGCCACGCTCGACACCAAGCCGCTCACCGTGGCGGTCCTGCACGGGCTGCTGAACCACGTCGTCGCGTCGAGCGTGAACTACGTCAACGCACCGGCGATCGCACGCGAACGCGGCATCAAGATCGTCGAGTCGTCGACGTCGAACTCGAAGACCTTCTCGAATCACGTCACCGTGCGCGTGACTACCGACGAGCGGGTCGACGTCGTCAGCGGTGCGATCTTCGGGCAGGACATCCTGCGGCTCGTGCGCATCAACGACTTCTTCGTCGATTCGCAGCCCGAGGGCTACATCTTGCTGCTGCACAACCGCGACGTCCCGGGTGTGGTCGGCGCCGTGGGCGCCATGCTCGGCGATGCCTCCGTCAACATCGCTCGCCTCGAGCTCGGCCGCGACGAGGTCGGTGGCAACGCGGTTTCGCTGATCCACGTCGACGCGGCCATCCCCGACGCCGTCATGGCCAAGTTGCGCGAGCTGCCGAACATCGTCTCGGCCGCGCTGATTCGACTCTGATGCCCGCTGCCGTCGTCATCGGCGCCCAGTGGGGCGACGAGGGGAAGGGTAAGGTCGTCGACATTCTCGCTGCCGACGCCGACGTCATCGCCCGTTACCAGGGTGGCAACAACGCCGGGCATACGCTCGTCGTCGACGGCCAGAAGACGGTTCTGCACCTGGTGCCTTCGGGTGTGCTCCACGACGACAAGGTGTGCGTCATCGGCAACGGTGTGGTCGTCGATCCGCGCGTGCTCGGCGACGAGATCGAGGCGCTGCGGATGCGCGGCTACCTGCGCGACGACAGCCTGCTGAAGATCAGCGATCGCGCCCACGTCATCTTGCCGCATCACAAGGCGATCGACCTTGCGCGCGAGCGGTTGCGCGGCGAGGGGCGCATCGGCACGACGGGGCGCGGCATCGGCCCGACGTACGAGGACAAGATGGCCCGGGTCGGCGTGCGCTTCGCCGACCTGCTCGAGCCCGAGGTGTTCGAGGCGACGCTCGCGGCAACGCTCCGCGAGAAGAACGCGTACCTGCGGGAAATTCTCGGGGCGGAGGCACTCGACCTCGAGCAGACGCTCGCCGAGTATCGGGTGCTCGCCGACCGTTTCGCGCCCTACGTGACCGACACCTCGGTGTTTCTCCACGAGCAGTTGGCGAACGGGCGGCGCGTGCTGTTCGAGGGCGGGCAGGGGACCATGCTCGACGTCGACCATGGGACCTACCCCTACGTGACGTCGTCGAACACCACGGTTGGCGCGGTGTGCACCGGCACCGGCGTCGCGCCGCGGCAGATCGAGCGTGTGGTCGGTATCGCCAAGGCCTACACGACACGAGTCGGCGCCGGCCCCTTCCCGACCGAGCTGCACGACGATCTCGGGGATCGCCTGCGGAAGGACGGCGACGAGTTCGGTGCCACCACCGGACGCCCGCGGCGCTGCGGCTGGTTCGACTCGGTCGTGGTGCGTCACGCCGTGCGCCTCAATGCGATGGACGGCCTCGTCCTCACCAAGCTCGACGTCTTGACCGGTATCGACCCGCTGCGCGTGTGCGTCGCCTACGAGCACCGTGGCCACCGTCTCGAGCACGTCCCGGCGTCGCTCGGGGTGCTGCGCGACGCCACGCCGGTCTACGAAGACCTGCCCGGTTGGAGCGAGTCGCTCGACTCGGTGCGCCGGGTCGAGGACCTGCCGGCGAACGCTCGCCGCTACGTCGCTCGCCTCGAGGAGCTCGCCGGTGCGCCGGCGATGATGATCTCGGTCGGGGCCGGACGCGACGAAACGATTCTGCGCCAGAGCGTCTTCGACTGACGTCGCCGCGGCTCGCGATGGGCTGCGGCGTTTGCATTTGCCGGCAGTTTCAGTAGATCTACGCGCCGTCACGCGGGGTGCTGCGGCAGCCGGTGCACCCCGGCGCGAGCCATATCCCGTGCGCCGGGGCGAAATTAGGGCGGCTTTTCAAGGCCTTTAGTCGATTTAGTTGCACTTCTTCTTGTGCTCAAACCGACGGGGAGTACATAAACGGGTCCACATGGCGCAGATCTTCCACCGAAGCACGAACACGCTCGCTCGTCTGAGCATCGTCGGCGGGGGCCTGGTCGCCGCCCTCCTCGGCGGCATCATCTATCTCGTCAGTCACACCACTCTGGTCACCAAAGCCGGCATCGCCTGGCAGCAGCCAGTCCAGTTCAGCCACAAGCACCACGCCGGTGAGCTCGGAATCGACTGCCGCTACTGCCATACCGCCGTCGAGAAGGCGGCGTCGGCGGGGATCCCGGCGACGCAGGTCTGCATGAACTGCCACAAGCAGATCTGGCTCGAGGCTCCGTACCTCGAGCCGGTGCGGGCCAGCTACCGGACCGGCGAGTCCATCGAGTGGATCCGCGTCCACGATCTCCCCGACTTCGTCTACTTCAACCACAGCATCCACGTCGCCAAGGGCATCGGTTGCGCCAGCTGCCACGGGCGCGTCGACAAGATGAATCTGACCTGGCAGGAGGCGCCGCTGACGATGGGCTGGTGCTTGAACTGCCATCGCGCCCCCGAGAACCACATCCGGCCGCGCGATCAGGTCTTCAACATGGAATGGGAGCCGCCTGCCAACCAGCAGGAGGTCGGCCTCGAGCTGGTACGCGCCTACGACGTCAACGTCGACCAGCTCGACAACTGCTCGGTCTGTCACCGCTGATGGCCGCCGAAAGCAACGGTCCCCGCCTCGCCGGACCGCACGACGGTAACGCAATGGAAGCATCTTCGCACGACACGCCCACGATCGACCTCGACGAGATCCGCGAGCGGCTGCAACAGCCTACCGGCAAGCAGTTCTGGCGCAGCCTCGACGAGCTGGCGGGCACCGAGCGCTTCCAGGATTTCCTCAAGTCGGAGTTCCCTCAGGTCGCCCAGACCCTGTTCGACGCCGTCGACCGCCGGCAGTTCCTCAAGCTGACGAGCGCGTCGCTCGCGCTCGCCGGGCTGAGCGCCTGCACGCGCCAGCCGGAGGAGCTCATCGTTCCCTACGTGCGCCAGCCCGAAAACGTGGTCCCGGGGGAGCCGCTGTACTTCGCGACCGCCATGCCGCGCGGCGCCGACGCGCTCGGCTTGCTCGTCGAGAATCACATGGGCCGGCCGACGAAGATCGAAGGCAATCCGTCGCACCCGGCGAGCCTCGGCGCGACCGACTCCTACGCCCAGGCTGCCGTGCTCGACCTCTACGACCCCGACCGCGCCCGGGCCGTGACCCGCGCTGGCGAGATCCGTCCGTGGAGCGCGCTGGCCGCCGAGGTCGCTGCCCTCGTCGAGCGCCTCGCCCCGAAGCAGGGCGAGGGCCTGCGTTTCCTCTCCGGCGCGACCAGCTCGCCCACCGTGGCGGCGCAGATGGCGGCGATCCGCGAGGCGCTGCCCAAGGCGCGCTGGCACCGCTACGAGCCGGTCCATCGCGATGCCGCGCGTACCGGCTCGGAGTATGCCTTCGGCGGGATTGTCGACTCCCGCTACCGCTTCGACAAGGCCGACGTGAGATCGGAAGAGCGTCGTGTAGGGAAAGAGTGTAGATCTCGGTGGTCGCCGTAT
>CALJUJ010000420.1 GCA_937975525.1 uncultured bacterium | reverse complement strand
GATGTCGTCGCGCAGCGGCCCATCGCCGACGATCCACAACGAGGTCGACGCAACCCGGCGGGCGACGTCTGCGAAGGCGGCGAGCAGCGTCGGGAAGTCGCGCGGGCGATCCAGTCGGCACACGGTGACCACGACGACGGCATCGGCTTCGACACCGCAACACGAGCGCCCGCTGCGGCGCGCGTCCGCAGAGGCATCCACCGCCCGCACGCCGTTGCGGACGACGGCGACGCGCTCGCCAGGCACCCAGGCCTCCGCGCACAACGCCGCCCGCTCCGCTTCGCACACCGCCACGTACGCGTCGGTGACGGACGCCAATCGCCGCTCGATCCAGCGCAGAAGAGAACGCCGCCCGATTCGTTCCGAGGGAATGGTCAACCCGTGGATGCTGTAGACGACGCGCGGGCGCCGTCGCCCGAGCGAGCGCGCGGCCAAGCGTACCCAGAACGCCGCGCGGGCTCCGTGTGCGTGCACGAGGTCGGCTGCCGCCACGCGCTTGCGGAGGCGGGCGCGCGTCCCCAGCGAAAATCCGCGCGGCAGCGGTGCGTGCCAGAGCAGGACACCCCGGCCCGTGAAGCCGTCGCCGCGAACGTGACCGCCGTCGCTCGGCAGGACGACGTCCACCCGGAAGCGCTTGCGATCCAGGCCGAGCGCGAGGTCGCGCACGTGGCTCGCACCGCCGCCGCGCGACGAGGCGACGACCTCGAGAACCCGCAAGCGCTGGCGCTGCGCGAGCGCGGCCGTGAGCCGTGACTCGATTTCGTCGACCCGCTGCTCCCACGCGTGCTCGCGCGCGATGCGGCGGCGGCGCGAGAGCTCGGCGTCGCTCGGCGGATGGACGATGGTTTCGCGCAGCGCATCGGCGAGCGTCTCGCCGACCTGGAGGACGCGCAACGCATCGACGTGTCGCTCCGCGAAGGGCAGATCCGTGGCTACCGCAGGCACGCCCATGGCGAGATACTCGAACAGCTTGGCAGGCTGTACGGGTTCGGTGAAAGGCGTCCGCCGATACGGAAGCATCGCCACGTCGAATCCCGCCAGCACGGCAGCGACGCGATCGTGCGGACGCTCCCCCAGGAAATGCACGTTGGGCAGCGTGCGCAGAGGTGCCTGCGATGCGCGATGCGACTTGACGGGCCCCACCATCACGAACGAAACGTCGGGCATGCCCTGCGCGGCCGCCGCGATCGCACCGACGTCGATGCGATCGTCGAGCGTGCCGACGAAACCGACGCGCGGCGCCGGCAGGGCGGCAACGGCAGGGTCCGTGTCGGCGCAACTCGGATCGAACGCCTCGAGCTCGACCCCGGTGGGCAGGTGATGGGCGACGGCGCCGTCGGCGCCGCATCGGCGCGCGAGAGCTGCGGTGCTGGCGAAGACGAGGTCGACGCGGCGGCACAGCTCGCGCTCGAGCCACGCGAGAGTTCCGGAGCGCACCAGCGGGTAGCGCACCGCCCGGAAGTCGTCGATGCAGTGGTAGACCGCGAGCCGCTCGCCCAGGCGACCGCAGAGCGGCGCGCTGTTCGGCCAGTACGTCCAGAGGACATCGACTCGCCAGTCGAGAGCGGCAAGTATGCGGCGGAGGTCGCGCCCCAGCAGGCGTTGGTTCAACGCGCTGGTCCACCGGTGGTAGTGGATCGGCAAGACCGGTCGTGGCGTGTAGGCGAGGAGGCCGTCCTCGATGGCACGAACGCGCCCCATGCGGCCGAGGGCGCGACGCGTTCCGACCGGATCCGAGACGAGCGAGTGCAGCGAGCGCGGCACCTCGACGAACAGGACGCGGTGGCCGCGGCGGGCGAGTGCCCGTGCGACGGCCTGGCGCGAACCGTACTGCGGGGCGTCCCAGTCGGTCGTCGACAGGACGACGAAAGTCAGCGCGTCCATACCGCGCCCCGAGGCCGTGGCGCGCCTCGTCGTCGGCAGCGACGTCTCGGCTCGAGGGATGCCGGGCTCACTCCGGCGGACTCTCGCAACGCCGCCGGAAGGCATCGTTGAAGGCGGCGTAACCCGAGCCGACGCGCGACGCGATCCACGGACCGAGGATCAGCATGAGCGCTCCGCGGAAGCGCTCGAAGTTGCGGAGTCGGCAGCGACCGTCGTCGAGGCGCTCGAGGCGGAAGGCGTGGTGGACGTCGAGCAGCCAGGGAGCGTGGGGCACGCCGCCGCCGTAGGCGAGCTCGCGCTCGGGCTCGACGTCGCGCACGGTCGCGGCAACGGCGACCGTCGCATCGCTTCCGGGCTCTCGCGCCAGGCGAATGCGTAGGGCTTCGCCGACGCGTGGGTGGCCGTTGATCTCGCGATGCGTCGGGCACCATGCTCGATAGTCGTCGAACCCGACCAGCACCTGCCAGGCACGCGAACACGGCGCATCGATGTCGACGGTGGTCGAGAACTCGCGTTGCGGCATCGTCTCCTCCGGCCCGGATCATGCGCCGAGGCGGGTGGCGAGAGCAATGCGGAGCCGCGGTGCGATGCGCGGACGATCAGGCCTTGCCAGGCGGGATCTCGCAGGCAGCGCCGTCGCGGTCCGCGAGTGCCCGTTCGATCGAATCCCAGACGACTTCGGGAGCGGGAGCGCCATGGACGAGGATGCGCTTGAGAAGGCCGCCCTTGGAGGCGACGAGCTCGCCGTCGAGAAAGACGTCGAACTGCCCGAGACCGCCTTCCTCGACCTCCACCTCGGCGCCGTGGCGTTCGCGCAGGTCGCGCGCGAGCTGCTCGGCCTGCTCGTCGTACCCGCACGGCTTGCAGTAGAGGATACGGAAGTTCATGCGGCGAGTATCGTTCGCTCCGCCACTCGGCACAAGCTGGAGTCCAAACCACGGGCTCGACGCAGAGCCAGCCCTCCGAACGGTTGCCGCCCCGTTGCCCGCCGCGACTGACCGTGCTGCGCGGTCGCCCGCGCAGCTCAGCGCGCGCCGGCCTGCGGCCGCGCCAGCTTCGGAAACCTTTCGACGAGGTAGGCTTCGAGGGTGGCCGTCGTCGGACCGTAGCCGTCCTTGTAGATGAAGAGCTCCAATTCCCGGGCGAGCTCGGCGGCCGTCGGGTAGCGGTCGTCGTCCTTCGGTTCCAGGCTGCGGCGCACGATGGCTTCGAGCGGCGCAGGGTGATCGCAT
>CALJUJ010000419.1 GCA_937975525.1 uncultured bacterium | reverse complement strand
CGTTCACGGTCGATGCACATCCGGATCGCGAGTTCGCGGGTGTCGTGTCGCAGGTGCGGCAAGCCCCAGTGAGCGTGGAGAACGTCGTGACCTACGACGTCGTCATCGACGTCGAGAACGACGATCGCTCGCTCAAACCGGGCATGACCGCGAACGTGACCATCATCGCGGCGGTGCGTGAAGATGTGCTTGCCGTACCGGCGCGAGCGCTGCGTTTTCGTCCGGACGACGTCCCCGACGAGGAAGATCGCGACGACGGCGCCCGACTTTGGCGGGTGGGGCGTGAAGACGAGCTCGTGGCGGTGCGCGTCGAGCTCGGATTGCGCGGCGAAATTCTGGTTGAGCTGAAGGCCGGCGATTTCGAGGCAGGGGATCGCGTTGCGTTGGGCTACGAGCGCGCTGGGGCGGGGCGACCGGAGTGATGAAGCAGTCCGCCGTCGCCGCGGCAGCGCCGATGATCGCGGCGACCGATCTATGGAGAGTTTTCGATCTCGGCGAGACCCGGGTCGAAGCGTTGCGTGGCGTTACATTGGAGATCTCGGCGGGAGAACGGGTCGCGATCATGGGCCATTCCGGCTCGGGGAAATCGACCCTCATGAACGTGCTCGGCTGCCTCGATCGGCCGACCCGAGGCTCCTATCGGTTGGAGGGGCGCGAGGTCGCCGAGCTCGCGCCCGACGACGCTGCCGAGATCCGCAATCGTCGTATCGGCTTCGTCTTCCAATCCTTCAATTTGATTCCGCGCATGAGTGCGATCGAGAACGTCGAGTTGCCGTTGTTCTACGGCGACGTGCCGCTGCAGGATCAAGGAGTGAGAGCACGCGCGGCACTCGAACGCGTTGGTTTGCAGAAGCGAGCCGGCCACATGCCGAATCAACTGTCCGGTGGTGAGCAGCAGCGCGTTGCGATCGCCCGAGCGCTCGTCGCTCGGCCGCCGCTCATCCTGGCCGACGAGCCGACCGGAAACCTCGACACACGCACGAGCGAGGAGATCATGAAGCTCTTCGCCGAGCTCAACGACGAGCTCGGGGTCACGGTCGTTCTGGTGACGCACGAACCCGAAGTCGCTGCCCACGCGCGGCGCGTGCTTACGTTTCGCGACGGCCGCCTCGTCGGCGACGAGAAGCGATGAAGGTCCTGCGTCTCGCGGTCGTCACCGCGGTACGGGCGCTGCGCCGCAACAAGCTGCGCTCCGGCTTGACGATCCTCGGCGTGGTGATCGGGGTCGCGGCGGTCATCGCCATGGCCGGTCTCGGCCTCGGTGCCAGCGAAGCCGTGCAGCAGCAGATCCGGAGCTTGGGCAACAACATGCTGTTCGTGCACCCCGGCTCGAAGACCGACTCGGGCGTGCGTTCGGGGGCGGGTAGCGTTTCGACGTTGACCACGCAGGATGCCGACGCGATCGCCGCGGAGGTCAACGGCGTTGCCGCGGTCACCTACGTTCGTCGCGAGGTGGCGCAGCTGGTCTATGCCAACGGCAACTGGTCGACGCTGGTTCAGGGTGTCACGCCCGCCTACCAGGAGATCGCATCGGCGGTGGTCGCACGCGGGGCCTTCTTCGGCGAGCGAGAGGAGCGTGCCGCCCTGCGGGTCGCGGTGCTGGGAGCGACGGTCGTCGACGAGCTGTTCCGCGGCGGCGAGGACCCCATCGGAGCGACGGTCCGCATCCGCCAGGTTCCCTTTCGGATCATCGGGGTGCTCGAAGCGCGAGGGCGCACGGCCTGGGGGACGGATCAGGATGACGTGGTGCTGATACCGTTTGCGACGGCGGAAAGGCGGGTCATGGGCACGCCGCTGCCGGGGCGGGTGGAGCTGATCCTCGTATCGGCGCTCGACGACGATGGGATCGGCGAGGTCGAGCGGGGGATCGAGCGCGTGTTGCGCGATCGGCACCGGATCCGCGCCGGCGAGGAGGACGACTTCAGTGTCGGAACGCTCGACGAGATCGCCGAAACGGCGCGCGGGACGACGCGGATCATGGCGACGGTCCTCTTCGGCGTTTCCTCGATCTCTCTCCTGGTCGGCGGCATCGGCATCATGAACATTCTGCTCGTCAGTGTGACCGAGCGGACTCGCGAGATCGGGATCCGGGTCGCGCTCGGAGCGAAGCGACGCCACATCCGCACCCAATTTCTCGTGGAGTCGGTGGTGCTGAGCTCCATCGGCGGCGCGATCGGTGTCGTCGTCGGACTGGCGCTGACGGTGCTTCTGTCACGGCTCGGTGGTTGGCCGGCGTACCTGTCGCCGGGCGCATCGGTCGGAGCCGTGGCCTTTTCGGCGGGCGTCGGCGTGTTCTTCGGCTTCTACCCGGCGCACAAGGCGTCACGCCTCGATCCGATCGTCGCGCTTCGCTACGAGTGATCGCGATCCTCCGGTTCCGCGGGGAAGAAGCGGGGAATGCCGGCCCCGTCACGCGCCGTGCTGCCCGCTTCCACCCACTCCCGGAACGAGAGCTCCGGCGCACGGCTCATCGCGTACTGGTCCAACAGCGTGACCAGCGGATCGTAGTCGTTGGCGCGCGTTCGCAGGGCCGTCTCGAGCCAGGTGTAGCCGTAGCGCATCGCCAGTTGGTCGCGAGCATCGGCGAGCGAATGCCGTTCTTGGGTGAGCATCCAGATCACCGAGGCGACTCCGGTGCGCAGGGCGCCACTGCTGCAGTGTACGAGGACGGGACGCTCGCTGTGATCGAAGGTGTCGAGCAGCAACAGGAGGCGCTCCTTCGGGGGGACGTTGGTGCTGAGCATGGGCACGTGGACGTACCGCGCGCCCGCGGCGGCGACGACGTCGGGCTCGGTGCGCCCGAGCTCATCGGCGTCGGGAAGTCCGTTGCGCAGGTCGATCACGGTCGCGATCCCGTAGTCGGCGATGACTTCGGCGAGGTCGTCGTGATCCATCTCGGCAGCCCGGAAGTACGTTCCTGGCACGACTTCGTGGAGGTTGTTGCGCAGGGTCAGGTCGTGCAGCCAGAGGGTGAGGTCGAGACCCACACGTAGGGTTTGGCCGTGCTGCAGTGCGACGCTGGCCACGAAGACGGTGGCGAAGATGATCGGCGGCAGGTCGAGGATCCGGCGGCCGATCGCGAGAATGCGCCCAGGGAGCGTTCGGGGGGATTTGGTCGCGTGCATGGAATTCCTCAATAGCTCGTTGGCGGTGCCGGTGGGCGTCCATCGAAGCCGAGGCCGGCGAAGAAGTAGAAGGTGCGCAGCGGAGCACCGTCGTAGCGGATCTCGAGAGGTGGTGCTGCCGGCGTGATCGACCGGAAGCGACTCGCCAGGTCGGGATGAACTGCGTCTCGGCTGAGCACGATCAGCGTATCGTGGCCGCGTTGTGTCTCTCAGCCCCCCCAAGCGTCGTACTGGTTCATGCGTCGACCGCCAATCTGCGCGCAGTACACCGGCGGCCGATCTTCGGAGTAGAAGGAGATCGCCGAAAGGATGCCGTAGCGGTCGTTCGTGACGAAGGAAAGAGGGTGCCCGTCTGCGGCCCACTGGGTGCGCACGCCATCGACGTACCGGCCGAGCTGATCCCAGCCGATCAGCTTCTTCGACGGGAGGCGCTCGGGAGGAAGGCCCATGCGCGACCCGAGCGCGAGCGGGTAGGTGGGCAGCAGCAGGACCAGGTTGCACAACAGCGCGCTGCCGAGCGCGGTTCGCGCCCGGTAGGCCAAGTCGGCGTCGCGGGCCAGGGTCCACGCGAGCAGCAGGGCGGCGTTGACGTACAGCGGTGCGGGCCAGTTGGCGTAGACGCGTTTGGTCAATGCGACGCCGACGCACAAGAGCGCGAGCGGCACGACGGGAGCCAACAGCAGCCCGGCGACGTCGTCGCCGTCGTGCCGGTATGCCTTGGCGGCGCGCCAGCAT
>CALJUJ010000418.1 GCA_937975525.1 uncultured bacterium | reverse complement strand
AGATGGAATCCTAGAGCACTTCCGCGAGAAGTACGGGGAGAAGATCCTGTCGGCACCGACCACCAGCGGCTTCAATCTGATCGCCTGGGTCCTACCGTTCCTCGCCGTCGGCCTCGGCGGCGTGCTCATCGTCATCGTCGTCCGCGGCTGGGTGGCGCGGCGTCGGGTTCGTGCCGCATCCGAGTCGGGCCCGGCGCCGGGCCAGGGCGTCGCCGACGCGGACGCCTACCAGAAAGTCCTCGAGCGCGAGCTCCGCGAGCTCGACGGCTGAGTCAACCGCCATGGCACTCCTCGCTGCTCTCGTCCTCGCCGTAGTCGCCGTCGCCCTGGTCGCGGCCCCGTTCCTGCGGCCGGAACCGGCCCCCGAGCCGGAGGCGGACGCCTTCGAGGGGTCCGTCGCCGATCTCGAGCACCGCAAGCTCGAAGCCTACGCCGCGATCCGCGACGCGGAGATGGACTTCCGCATGGGCAAACTCTCGCCGGCGGACTACGAGACGATCAAGTCGAAGTACACCGGCCAGGCGATCCAGGCACTGGCCGCACTCGACCACGCCGAGCCGGCGCCGGCTTCCCCGCCGAGCGGCGACGCAGCGCCAGCCGACATCGAGATTCGGTTCTGCCCCGACTGCGGGACCCGCCGCCCCGACAAGGCCCGCTTCTGCCCGAGCTGCGGCCGCGGCCTCCGCGCCGCAGCGTGAGCAGGCGCCGCTCAGGCCAGCGAGTCGACGGCCATCCGGGCGAGGCCGGGTAGGTCCGACATGATTCCGTCGATCCCCAACGCGAGCAGCGCGTCCATGTCGGCGCGGTCGTTGATCGTCCACACGTGGACTTCGAGCCCCTGCTCGTGCGCCGCGGCGACCGACGCCGCGGTGACGAGCTCGATGTCGCCGAAGCGCGGAGGAATCTGCAGCGCCGTGCCTGCCGGCGCGTAGCCCGCGAAATCGCCGGTCGTGAGCCGGTTGACGAAATCGACGACCTCGCCGGCGGCGAAGCTCGTCGGGATGCCGTCGGCGACGCCGCGTACCTCTTCGATGATCGGATCCTTCTCCGCGGCCAGCAACACCCGATCCGCCGCGCCGAGATCCCGGATGACGCGGACGACCTCGGCGGCGATCGCCGGCTCGGCCTGTTTGACCTCCATGTTGATGGCGACGTCGGGAAAGGCGTCGAGCACCTCCTCCAACGTCGGGATCCACAAGCCGTGGCCACGGTACGGAAAGTCGCTGCCGTCGCGCGTGTACTGGAAGCCGGCATCCAGCACTTGCAGATCCGCATAGTCGTGCGCGCGGATCTCGCCGCTTCCGTTCGTCGTGCGTTCCAGCGTCGCGTCGTGGTGGACGACGATCACGCCGTCGCGTGTGCCGTGGACGTCGAGCTCGAGAACGTCGACACCGAGCGACAGCGCGAGCGCAAACGAAGGGAGGGTGTTCTCGGGCGCGAGGCCCGCCGCGCCCCGATGGCCGAACACCAGGGGCTGCGATGCCCCGAGCAGCTTCTTCAACATGACGTCATCCTCATCGCCAACTCCTAGCTCGCGACGTACGCGTCGATGGACGAGCGCAGGGTCTGGAGAATCCAGGCCCGCTTTTCGTCGTCCGTCTCGAGCAGGGTGATACGAAACCCGTGGTGCTCGCTCTGAAAGCCGGTCAGCGGCACGACCACGATCCCGGTGGCGCCCATCAGGTAGTAGACGAAGCGCTTGTCGGGGGCGACGCCGACGACCATCGCCTCGATACGCGCGCGCACCTTCGGGTTCTCGATCGGCAGCGTCTGGCGGTCGTTGAGGACGCCGTCGCGGAACATCACCGTGAAGTAGAACGCGCCACCCGGCTTGTTGACGATGACGCTCTCGCAACCTGCGAAGGCGCCGACGGTCTCGTCGGCCCGAGCGCTGAACATCTGCTCGCGCCGCCGCAGATGAGCGGCGTAACGCGAATCGCCCATCACCCGCGGGATCGACATCTGCGGCAGGGTCGTGCTGGAAACCTCGAGCCGTTTGGCCGCGAGCAGGCTGGTGCAGTAGCGCGAGAAGTTCTCGTCGCGATCGCGGTTGAGCACCTCGATCCACCCGCACCGCGACCCGGGCCACGGGTACTCCTTGCTGATGCCCCGCATCGCAATGGCCGGCACGTCGCCCACCCACTCGCTCGCGTGCAGGTGCTCGCCGTCGTAGACGATGTGGGCATAGATCTCGTCCGCGATGATGAAGCACTGGTTCTGCCGCGCGATCTCGGCGATCTCCTCGAGCAACGCGCGCGGGTAGACGGCGCCGGTCGGGTTGTCGGGCGTCAGCAGCAGAATCCCCGCGATCGAATCGTTGTACTTGACCTTCATGCGGATGTCGTCGACATCCGGCATCCAGCCGTTGTGCGGATCGAGGTCGTAGGTCAGATGCTTGTAGCCGCTGCTGGCCGACTCGGCCGAGCTGTGCGTGCTGTAGGCCGGCGACGGCCCGAGCACCCGCGCCTCCCTGCGAAGCTGGCCGTACACCTTCGAGACGGCATCGCCGAGCCCGTTGAAGAACAGGATGTCCTGGGACGTGATCCGCAGCCCGCCCGATCGCTGGTTGACCCGTTCGGCGAGAAACTCGCGTGTCTCGAGGACCCCGGCCGTATCGCAGTAGGCCCAGGACCTCGCTTCGTCGAGGAGATCGTGGACGATCTCGCGGATCCAACCCGGCGGGGGCTCGCCCTTCTGTACCGGGTCGCCGATGTTCTCCCAGGTCATCTCGACCCCGAGCCCGTGTAGCTCGTGGCCGACGGCCACGATCTCGCGGATCTCGTAGGTCAGGTTGCCTGCGCCAACATGTACAATATCGCGTCGCACAATCACCGCTTCCTAGCGATTCTCGACGCCGTTGGCGAGCGCCGTTCACGCCCGTGGAGAATGATGGTCGTTGCGCCGCGGGCGGTTGCCCGCCGACGGCGGCTCCCGTGCCGACGCTCGGTCTGCGCATCATCGAGACCTCGGCGAGCATTCTGCGACGCTGCCTCGTCGCCGTCGTCGTCATCGCGACGCGGGTTGCATCCGGTCCGGGGAGTGTCCATGCAGGCTACATGCGTTGGATCGCCGCCCTCGCCGGCTGCTTCGTGCTCGCGGCGGCCTGTCTGGGAAGCGGACTCTGGTGGGCCCAGCGCGAGCTCACCCGGCCCGGACCGGCTCTGGCTGCCGGTGCGATCGTCTCGATCCCTTCGGGGCAGCCCTTCGCGCGCACCGCACGACAGCTCGAGGAAGCAGGCCTGGTGCGCCATGCGTGGCTGCTGCGCGCCTATGCCCGCTGGCAGGACCTCGACCGCAGCATCCGTAGCGGCGACTTCCGCATCGACGGGGAGTTGTCACCGATCGAGTTGCTCGATCTGCTCCGGTCGACGCAGTTCCTCCTCAGCCGTGTGACGCTGCGCGAGGGCTTGACGGTCGCCCAGATCGGTCGCCTGCTCGCCGAGTCCGGGTTCGGGGGCATCGACGAATACGAGTGTCTCGCCGATGATGCCGCCTTCCTCGCCGAGTTGCAGGTTCCGACCACGGGGCTCGAAGGCTACCTGTTCCCCGACACGTACACGCTGACCTGGCGGTCGAGCCCGGAAGAGATTCTGCGCGGGATGGTACGCC
>CALJUJ010000417.1 GCA_937975525.1 uncultured bacterium | reverse complement strand
CGGCGTCGCCGGCGGGCTCGTCGCAGCCCCGCTGTGGCCGAGCATCCCCGTGTGGGCGCTCGCCGGCCTCGGGATGGGCCTCGGCTACCCGGCGATCTCGGTCACCGTGCTCGCCACCGCACGCAAGGGCGAGGAAGGCGCCGCCAGCGCCTCGCTGCAGCTCACCGACGTGCTCGGCATCGCCCTCGGCACCGGCATCGGCGGCGCCTTCGTAGCCCTCGGCGAAGCCTCCGCCTGGCGCCCGGCCGCCGGGCTGGAGATCACCTTCGCCGCCTGCATCGCCGTCGCCGCCGTCGGCGCCCTCGCCGCCCGCCGGCTCCCGGCACGACTACCCGGTTGAACGCTGCCGCCGCGCCCTCGCTCGAGCCACGTGCGATCGACGCGGCGCGCGGCGGCGCGGGCGCCTTGGATCAGAACGTGCCCGGCAGCCAGCCCGCCGATTCGTCGGGCGCGCCGTTCTCGATCCACACCTCGAGCACCTCGATGAGCTGACGATTCAGCCGCGGTCGCTTGCGCGGCATGCGCAGGCCGTAGGCCTTGCTCGGCAGATCGCCGGTCACCTTGCGGTACAGGAAGCTCGTGACGAGGTCGGCGCTGTTCGGGTCGAGCTGATCGACGCGCAACCAACCCGCATCCATCGCGGCGCCGTTGCGCGGAGTGACGTTGATCAGGTTCGCGCGCGACGCGCCGTCCTCGAGCAGCAGATCCGCGGCCGTGCTCTCGGAGTCGTGGCAGGTCGACGTCGCGCAGCTCGGCGTGAAGATCTGCTGCTGCACGCGATCGAAGGTGCTGCCGAAGAACACCTGCGGATCGCAGCCTCCCGCTTCGCGCGAGGGGCGGCACTGCAGGCGCATGATGTCGCGGTCACGGTACAAGCGTCCGTCCTGGCTCGTCGAGAAGGTCGTGACCACGAGCTTCATCCGCCCGCTGCCGCAGCGATTGCGCGACCCGAACGGCCCGCGCACGGGCACCCGGAAGGTGGTCGTCGCGCTGCACTCGTCGGCATCCATCTCGGGCAGCTCGACGGCGCTGTCGATGCGCGTCTGCAGGGCCTGGAACTGGGGGTTGAAGTCGGGGTCGATGCCGTCGTCCTCGGCGTGGTCGACGACGACCTCGGCGACGCCCTGCAGGGTGCAGCCGGCGAGTTGACTGCTGTTGGCGCAGTAGCCCACGTCGAACTCGCAGACGCCGTTGACGACGCCGTCGCCGTCGCACGCCTCGCCGTCGACGCAGCGGATGTTGCGTGGCCGCCCGGCGGGCGAGTTGGCCGCGGCCTCGAAGACCCCGAGGCAGTCGGTGCGGCGGCTACCACCGCCGCCGATGACGGCGGCGCCGGCGTCGGCGGCGACCAGCAACACGACGAGGCCCGCGATCCAAGCGGGCCGGCGAAGAGGGGAAATGCGCACGATGGCCTCCTAGGTCCTGCTCGAGTTCTCCAGCGCCAGCGCTATCGGCGCCGTCGTGGTTCCGCAAGTGCTATTTCGCGGGCTTCGCTGCATCGGAAAATTGCGCGCACACGGGCTTGCAGCTGCGGGAATCGCTGCCGGCGGCCGTAGGGCAAGCTCCTGCCGACGTGCTGGCACGCTGCTTGTACCGTCAAGGTGTACGGCGAACCGCCGTGCACCGGCAGGAACCGCCTGCCGAGGGCGTTCGTCGAGGGGAGTCGACCATGCCGCGCTTACTGCTTCGCATCGCCGTCGCCGTGTCGTTGCTCGGCACCCATGCCGCCGCGCAGGTGCCGGCGTTGCTGCACTACCAGGGGTTGCTGACCGACGCCGAGGGTATCCCGCTGGAGGGAACGCACTCGCTCGAGTTCCGCATCTACGCGGAAGCCATGGCGGGCACGCCGCTGTGGTCCGAGTCGCACGAGATCGATCTCGACGCAGGTCTCTTCGCTACGCTCCTGGGCGGCACGACTCCCCTACCCGACGATCTGTTCGCGGCCGCCGACCGCTACCTCGCGGTACGTGTCGACGGCGGCAGCGAGCTGCAGCCACGCCAGCGCCTGGCGAGCGTCGCCTACGCGCTCTCCGCGCACGACTGCGAAAACCTCGACGGGCGCGCCGCGACACAATTCGTGCGCAGCATCGACGGCGTCAGCCCCGCGGCCGGCAACGTCGACTTCATCGCCGGCGACAACGTGTCGATCACCCCGAATCCGGGCGGGCGCAGCATCCGCATCGACGCAGACGGCGTCGAGCTCCCGCTGAGCCGCACCTTCGAGGGGAACGACACCGGCTTGACCGTGCGCAACACGGGTGAGGGCTGGGGCATCTTCGGGTCGTCGAGCACGGCGACCGGCGTGTGCGGTCAGTCGTCCGGAAGCTCCGGCTTCGGTGTCGCGGGGATCGCCAACGGCAGCAGCGGCCGCGGAGTCTACGGCCAGAGCGGCGGCGCCGCGGGTCGCGGAGTGTGGGGATCGGCGCCACAACACCACGGCGTCCACGGGACGACGGCGCAAGGCGTCGGCGTCTACGGCGAGCATACCGACTCGGGCACGTTCGCCGAGATCGCCTCGGGGCAGGCCGCGGTCTTCGGCGAGCACGGCGGTAGCGGCAACCAGGGCGCGCTCGGCACCTCGCGGCAGGGGGTCCTGGGCAGCAGCGTGGATGACCCGGGCGTTCTCGGCGAGAGCGAGACCGATTCCGGGGTGATCGGCACGAGCGAGGGGGGAAGCGGCGTCGTCGGCCGCAGCTTCGACGGCGCCGGCGTCTCCGGCATCGGCGCCACCGCCGGCGTCGTCGGCGCAGCGAGCCGCGGACCGGGTCTGCACGGCAGGGGCACCGTCGCCGTACTGGCCGAAGGCGACATCGACGCGCGCGGCGCCCTGCGCGGGCGCATCGGTTCCAGTCGCGGCAGCGACGGAGCACCGTTCCCGCGCCCGGCCTTCGACAGCGGCTGGATCTCGATCGCCGACGGCTCGACGACGACGTTGACACACGACATCGGCGGGGACGCGGAGGACTACGTCATCGACCTGCGCTTCCGCAGCTCCACCCTGGGGCTACACGGCAAGGCCCTCGGCGGCGACTCGCGCAACACGACCGGCACGAACGACGGCGCCTACTGGCGCAACCTCACCGGATCGACCGTGCGCATCACGCGGCTGACCAACGACACGCGCGCGCCCGAGATTCGCATGCGCATCTGGGTCATCCGCTGACGCGCTGGCCGTCGCCGAGCGCTCGCCGACCCATTGGCGCGAGGGCGACGACGTGATCAGTTGCAGGCGATGCCGAAAGCCATTTGGAAGGACACCGTGATCGCCGCGGCCGAGCACTGCCCGGTCGTCGAAGGCAACCTCTACTTCCCGCCCGATGCCCTGGTCGGCGAGCATTTCCGGCCGAGCGCGACGACGACGGAGTGCGGTTGGAAGGGAACGGCGACCTACTTCGACGTCGTCGTCGGGGGCGAGACCAACGCCGACGCTGCGTGGACCTATCGTCAGCCGAAGCCAGCTGCCGCCGAGATCAAGGACCACGTCGCCTTCTGGCGTGGGGTGCTCATCGAGCGCTGAAGCGGGAGTGGACGGCCCGGCGATGTCCGCACCGCCCTACTCGCGCAGCCCGCCGGACGCGCGCGAATTCACCCGGCGCTTCGACCGGGCCTACACCACGTTCGGTGGGGCCTACGACCGCGCGGTGCGCCTGCTCCCGGTCTGGCGCAGGTGGCTCGACCAGGTCTTGCCGCACCTACGCGGCCCGCGAGTTCTCGAGGTCTCCTTCGGCACCGGGTACCTGCTCACGCGCTACGCCGGCGACTTCGAGACGCACGGCATCGACTACAATGAACGGATGATCGAGGTCGCCGATGCCAACCTCGCCCGCTGCGGCGCCCGCGCGCGGTTGCTGCGCGCCGACGTGCTGGCGCTTCCCTACGGCGACGCGGCGTTCGATTGCATCGTCAACACGATGGCGCTGTCGGGCTACCCCGACGCCGGCCGGGCGCTCGCCGAGATGCGCCGGGTGCTGCGCCCCGAAGGCCGCCTGGTGCTCATCGACGTCGGTTTCCCGGCCGACCGCAACCGGCTGGGAATGCTGATCGCGCGCGGTTGGCAATGGGCCGGCGACCTCGTGCGCGACACCCACGCCCTGCTCGAGGGCGCCGGCTTCACGGTGCGCGAGACCATGGCGGTCGGCGGCTGCGGCAGCGTCCAACTCT
>CALJUJ010000416.1 GCA_937975525.1 uncultured bacterium | reverse complement strand
CCCGAGCTGGCCTCGACCAGCGGTCGTTGGCTGGCCTTGGGCCTCGTGGTGGCTACGGCAGCGACCGCGCTGGGCTGGGCCCTGGGCTGGACGAGCCCCCTGCCGTTCGTCATCGCGGTCGCCGCCGAGGCCCTCTTGGCGTGGCTGCACCGCGGTGCCGTTCACAGGATTCTCGCCTCGGTGCATCGTCCGACGCGGGATCTGCAGCTACTCGCGGAGGCCTTGGCGCGGGTCGAAGCGCACGAGTTTCATTGCCCTCGCCTGCGCGTGCTGCAGGGGAAGCTCGCCGCCACCGGCGCCAGCGCGGCGCAATGCATCGACACGCTGCGCCGCCGTGTCGACATCCTCGACACGCGCAAGAACGAGCTTTTCGCACCGCTGGCGGCGCTCATGCTTTGGGGAACGCAATGCGCCTTCGCGATCGAGATCTGGCGGCGGCAGCACGGCAGCCACATCCCCGGCTGGCTCGACGCAATCGGCGAGATGGAGGCCCTGTTGTCGCTGGCTGCGTACGCGCACGTTCATCCCGATTACGTATTTCCCGACATCACCCCCTCCGGACCGCGCTTCGAAGCCGAGCAGCTCGGCCACCCGTTGCTGCCGCGTGACGGCTGCATCGTGAACGACGTCGGGCTCGATCGCTCCGTTCGCGTGTTGTTGGTCAGCGGGTCGAACATGTCCGGCAAGAGCACGCTACTGCGCGCGGTCGGGCTGGCTGCTGTGCTCGCCCAGGCAGGTGCTCCGGTACGTGCCCGCCGAGTCACGATGTCGCCGCTGGCCATCGGCGCCTCGCTGCGGATCGTCGACTCGCTGCAGACCGGGACCTCGCACTTCTACGCGGAGATCCGCCGTCTTCGTCAGATCGTCGACCTGACGAATGGGGAGCGTTCGCTGCTGTTCCTGCTCGACGAGATCCTGCACGGCACGAACTCGCACGACCGTCGCATCGGCGCGACAGCCGTCGTGCGGGAGCTGGTACGCCGTGGCGCGATCGGCCTGGTGACCACGCACGACCTGGCGCTCGCAGCGATCGCCGACGAGCGCGAGGCCGCTGCGCGCAACGTCCACTTCGAGGACCAGATCGTCGACGGCGTGCTGACGTTCGACTACACCATGCGCCCGGGTGTCGTGCAGCGCAGCAACGCCCTCGAGCTGATGCGCTCGGTCGGGCTGGAGGTGTGATCGGCAGGGTCGTCCCTGTCACGAGCCTCCCAGGACCTGCAGCGAGATCTCGTATCGGCCGGCGTGCGAGTTGTCATCGTCGCGGACTTCCACGAAGTAGATGCCAGGCTCGAGCGTTTGGTCCATTCGCACTTGCCTACCGTCGCATCCCTGAAAGACCGACGTCGTCGCGATCGTCACATCGGTCAGCACGTCGACGCAGGGACTGACGGGAAACGAGAACGAGGAGATCGGCTGCTCGCTGACCTGCAGGACGACGCGCGACCGCGACGTCACTTCGAAGGCGAACAGATCACGGTCTCCGAGTGGCTCGATCTCGAAGGTACCCCGATCTCCCGGGGCCAGTGACGTGGCGTTCGTCGGATCGATCGTCTGGAGCGACAACGCATAGCGTCCTTCTTCTTGATGGTTGTCGTCCTCCAACGTCAGGAAGTACGTTCCGCGGTCGAGCACGACATCGTGCGTCACACGAAAACTCGAGCAGGCATCCGCAATCGCATTGGCGGGCTCAGCGGGATCCGAAAGCAGCGCCAGGCAGGGGCCCAAGGGGAAGTACCCCGGTGAAACCGATTCCTCGATGGCCTGCACCACGACGCGCGTACGCGCGTCGAGCGTGAAGCCGTAGAGGTCGAGATCCCCGACATGCTCGATCTCGAAAACCGGGGCCACATCTTGGACGAGCGGCTCGGCCTCCTCCGGCCGCACCGGCTGGTAGAGAATGTCATAGAGCCCAGTTTCCACGTGGTTGTCGTCGTAGACCTCGACGAAGTACGTGCCGGCGTTGAGCAATAGGTCCATGCTGACGCGGAAGCTCGAGCACGATTCGGCCACCGTGTTCTCGCGGTTGCGCGGATCTCGCAGAACGGCCATGCAGGGGCCCAGGGGCAGGAAGCCGTTCGCAATCGAACGCTCGGTGAGCTGCAACAGCACGCGACCCCGCTCCGCCAACGTGAAGGAATACAGATCGAGCTCGCCCTGATGCTCGAGGGTGCTGCGCAGCGGCTCGTCCTCGGGCAGCGGGGTTGCCGTTTCGCCACGCACCGGCTGAAACAACACCGAATAGCGTCCCTGCTGCCCATTGTCGTCGTCCCGCACCTCCGCGAAATAGGTGCCTGGCGTGAGCACGAGGTCGAGCCGCGATCGGAAGGAATCACAATCCTCCGCACGCGGGTTGGCCCGATCGTTCGGATCACGCAGAAGCGTGACGCATGGGGAAATCGGGAAGTCGTCCGACGACAACGGCTCCTCGATGACCTGCAATACGACCCGCATGGTCTCGGCGATGGTGAAGCCATAGAGGTCGAGATCGCCGATCTCATCGATGGCGCCCTGGTAGGGCACGCCTTCTTCCAGGGACACGACGGTCTCGGCTGAGATCGGTTGTAGCAGCAACGAATAACCGCCTGCTTCGTCGTTGCGGTCGTCCGTGACCTCCACGAAGTACCTTCCCGCATCGAGCTGCAGATCGAACGTTCGGTCGAAGTTGAAACAGGCCTCCTCGATCACGCTCGTCGGATCGGCGATGTCCGTCAGGATCGAGGCGCACGGCTCGATCGGGAACGAGGTGAAGTTGACCGGATCCTCGGTCACCTTGAGAACCACCCGAGTGGCCTCCGAGAGTGTGAACTCGAACAGATCGGCGTCGCCCACAGGTGTGATCTGCTGGGACGTCCTTCGACCCCGCACCAGAGGAATCGGCTCGCTGGGCGCCGGCGTGGGGGTAGGCGGCCCGAAAACGGCAGGCTGGACCGAGATGTCGGAGAGGCCCGATTCCCGGCCGTTGTCGTCGGAAACGACGACGAAGTAGGTCCCCGGATCCAAAACCTGATCCATCCGCAACTGACGGCTTTCGCAGCGTTCGAAGACGGTCGTTCCCGCGATCTGCAAATCGTTCATCACGGCGACACAAGGCGAGATAGGGAACGAGTTCGAGGACAATGGAAGCTCGTCCAGCTGGAGCAGCATGCGGCTGCGCTCGGCGACCGTGAACGCGTACAGATCCACGTCCCCAAGATATTCGATCTCCCCGGACTCGGCGACTCCTGCTTCGAGCGCGACCGCGGATTGGGGTCGCAACGCCTCGAACGACAGGGCGTATCGACCCAAGCCGTCGAAATTGGAGTCGGTGATCTCCACGAAGTACGTGCCCGCTTCGAGCAAGAGATCGAAAGACACTTGGAAGCTGTTGCAACCCTCGTCGATCGAATTGGTCCGGTCG
>CALJUJ010000415.1 GCA_937975525.1 uncultured bacterium | reverse complement strand
ACCTGCTCAACCTGGCGCTGTGGTGGAAGCGCTACGTCGACGGGAGCCCCACGCCATAGGCCGACTCACCTCGCCCACGCAGGCGCGCCGAGCCGGCGCCGTGGAGCCACCAAGCAAGCACCGCGAGCTGAGCCCGTGAAGCCGCTAGTCGATCGACTGGCTCAGCTCGTCGCGGAAGTCGGGGTGGGCGATCTCGACCAGCGCCCGCGCCCGCTCGCGGTCGCCGAGCCCTTCGATGTGAGCGACCCCGTACTCGGTGACGATCTGCTGCACGTGGTGGCGCGGCGTCGTCACCGCGATGTCGCCGCCGATGCGCGCCAGGATCGTCGAGCGCCGCTCGCCGCCGACCGTCGCCGTCGACTTGAGACAGAGGAAGCTCTTGCCGTGCGGCGCTCCCTCGGCGCCGGTCACGAACAGCTCGTGGCCACCGACGCCGGAGTACTGGCTACCACCGACGAAGTCGGCGGCCACCTGCCCGAGCAGGTCCACCGCCAGCGCGCCGTTGACGCTGACGAATTTGTCCATGCGCGACACGACGGACGGTTCATTGACGGCGGACACCGGCAGCATGCGCACGACGGGGTTGTCGTCCAGCCAGTCGTAGAGCGCCTTGGAGCCGAGCGCGAAGGTGGCGACGCTGACGTTCTCGTAGACCGTGCGGCGGTTGAGCACCTTGCCCGACTGGTGCAGGTGCATGACGCCGTCCGAGATCATCTCGGTATGGATGCCGAAGTCGCCGCGGTCGCCGGCGGCGAGAATGCGCGCGATCTCGTTGGGGATCGCGCCGATGCCGAACTGCAGGTTGGCGCCTTCGTCGATCTCGGCGGCGACGTAGTCGGCGATCGCCAGCTCCTCCGCCGACGGCTCGGCGACTGGCAGGGTCGTCAAGGTCGATGGGTTCTCGACCCAGTAGTCCACCTCCGAAACGTGGATCCGGTTGCCACCGTGCTCTGGCAGGCCGGCGACGGCGGGCATGTTCGGATTGGCCTCGGCGATGGCCAGTCGCTGGTTGTCCTTGGCCGCTTCCATGAACGGGCGCGTCGTCGCTCCGGAGTGCGCTCCGAAGTTCAAAAAGCCCTCGTCGTCGGGAAGCGTCGTCGGCGCGAAGACGACGCGCGGCTTCAACTTCAAGGCGAGGCGCTCGAGGCCGATGAAGTCCTCGCAGACGTATTCGACGTTGCATCCTTGTGCCCGCGCGGCGCGTTCGATCGGCCCGAAGAAGCCGCTGAGCACGTGCACCTTGGGGTTCAACAGGAACGAATACGGCAGGATCATCAGGCCGATGTAGAGGCGGACGTACTCGAGGTCGTCGCGCTTGCCGAGCGCCTCGAGAAGACCGACGGCCTGGCCGCTCGCCAACCCGGTGGCGATCGTATCGCGCGGCCGCACCAACCCGACGGCTTCCTCGATCGTGAGCTTCTTCGCATCCTTCGTCATGATTCCTCCGATGCATGGCGGTCGGCCACAGCGTAGCGAATCGCTCGCTCGAAACCGTCCACCATCCTTTGCACATCCCATTCCTCGAGAGCACGGCGCGCCGCTGCCCCCATACGTTCGCGTTCCTTCTCGTTTCCGAGAAGTGCCGACATGGCCGCGGTCAGCGAGGCGACGTCACCCTCGGGAACGACACGGCCGTGGACTCCGTCGACCAGCATGCCGCCGGCCGCCGCACCGACGCAGTCGCTCGCGATCACCGGTACGCCTTGCCCGAACGCCTCGTTGACGATCAAGCCCCACGGCTCCTTGAACGTCGCCGTGGTGATCGACGGCACGACGCTGACGCCGGCGAGCGCGTAGATCTCGGCGACCCGGTCGTTGGCGACGTATCCGGCGAAGACGACTCGCCCGTCGAGGTCGGCGCGCCGGGCGCGGTCGCGCAGGCTGCGCGCATACTCGGAGTCCATCCCGGCGCCGGCGATCACCAGCCGCGCCGCCGGTCGCTCGAGCCGGGCGAAGGCTTCGAGCAGCAGATGCACGCCCTTCGCCTCCTCGAGCCTGCCGACGTAGAGCACCACCTCGTCGTCCGCATCGAGGCCGAGCTCCCGGCGCCGCGCCGCCTTCTCGGCGGCGGACACCGGTCGCGTGTAGATCTCGTTGCGCGTCGCATTGCCGCAGCTGAACACGCGCGCCGGGTCGACACCTTCGGCGACGAGGTAGCGCTTGACGTGCTCGCCGCCGGCCACCACGGCGTCGGCGTGGCGGTACAGATAGCGGGTGACGGGAAAGAAGGCCCGGTGCGCAGGGGTCTGGATGCGCATCCAGATCTGCGTCCACAGCACGAACGGACGCCGCCGGAGGCGCGCCAGCAGGTAGGTCACCGGCAGCGCGAAGCGACCGACGATGCCCGAGAGGTACACGTCGAAGTCGCCACGCCACAGGCGTACGGGCAACGCGGGCGCGATCGCCGTCCCCAGCAACCGGAAGCTCGCCAGGCTCGTCTGCGGAAAGCCGCCGCTGGCGACTCCGTGCTGGGGCAACCAGTAGCTCTCGTCTCCCTTGGAGAAGAAGAAGAACTGCGCATCGAAGCGCCGCGCGATCTCCTCGTACACGGGGATGCGGTAGTACTGGGCGAAGTTCGTCACCAGCGCGACGCGCAGGCGGCTCCGGCTCACGGGGCGCTCCGGAGATGGCGCTCCGCGGCGCGCAAGGCGCGGGCGACGACGCGCTTCGGATCGAGCGCGGCGGCAGCGAGCGCCCAGTGCCGCCCAGCGACCATGCTGTGCCGCCACCAATCGAGCACCAGGCGCTCCCGCGCCAGGCCGAGCCGCTGCCACGCCGTCATCGCGCCTTCGTACTCCTCCAGGCTGCGCTCGGGAAGCCCACCCCGGCGCCGCCGCGCGCAGTCCAGCGCGTACAGGCAGTACACGGTGTTGCGCGCCGCGTGGCCCACCGACAGGCTCTGCGGATCGAGGCGGATCCGGTAGAGGAAGTCGGGAACGTTGGCCAGATCGAAGCGCTCCGCCAGGCGCACGAAGAGATCGAAATCCTCGCCGTGCCGGAACCACGCGCGATAGTCGCCCACGCCGCGCAGCGCTTCGAGGCGGAAGGTGGTGGCCGAATGAATCATGCCGCGCAGGTTGCGCCGCAGCTCCCAGCGGATCAGACCGGGCGACTGGGGGACGACCGACGTGCCGATGATCTCGTCGGCGAAGTCGATGTAGTGCGCGTTCGCACCGCACGCTGCCACGTCGGGGTGGGCCTGGAGAAAGGCGACTTGCTTCTCCAGGCGGTCGACGGTCGACACGTCGTCGCCGTCCTGCCGGGCGACCAGGTCGCAACCACGCTCGCGCAGCAGGGCCAATCCCCGGTTGAGCGCCGGGGCGAGGCCGGCGTTGTCCTGGCGGAGCACTTCCAGGCGCGGATCGTCGAACCCGGCGAGGATCTCCGGCGTCGCGTCGGTGGATCCGTCGTCGACGACGAGCAGTCGGAAGTCGCGATAGGACTGGGCGAGAATCGATGCGACCGCCTGGGCGACGAAGCGCTCGTCGTTGAAGACGGACATCAGCACGGCGACGCGCGGCGAGCCCATGC
>CALJUJ010000414.1 GCA_937975525.1 uncultured bacterium | reverse complement strand
AGAAGGCGGCATCGAGTCGCTGGACGTGGCGAAAGATGTCCTCGCGAAGATCGGCCAGGCTTTGCTGAGCGACGCGCATCGTCAACCAGTACTGGAGGTAGAGACACAGGAACTCGGCGGCCACGACGGCGGAGTAGGCGAATGCGGTGAACGCCATACACTGCGGGCTACCGGCAGCGATGTACTCGTCGATCGCCAACTTGAGGATGTAGGGTTGCGCCAGGGCGAAAGCAGAAGTCAGCGGCAGGAACGCGCATGCCGCATAGAATTCCCTCCGGTAGGGACGTACGTAGTGCCACAGTCGACGGATCAGCCGCGCGTCGTAAGCGCCGACGCCGGCCTGCGATGCGGTCGTCGCTCCGGCCGCCCTTGCGGCCACGCGGATGCCCGCGCTGCTCATAGCGTCGCCAACTCCTCTTCCAAGCGCTGCTGACGGAAGAGCTCGGCGTAGACTCCGCCGCGTGCCAGCAGCGTTCGATGGTCACCGATCTCGGCGATCCTCCCGTCCTCGACGACGGCGATCCGGTCGGCGTCCTGGATTGTTGCGATCCGGTGGGTGATGACGATGCTCGTGCGGCGTGAAAGCACCTCGTCGAGAGACGCGAGTATCGAGCGCTCAGTGCGCGCGTCTACGCTCGACAGCGCGTCGTCGAGAACGATCACCTTGGGGTCGGCGAGAATGGCCCGCGCCAGCGTGGCACGCTGCTTCTGCCCACCCGAGAGCGTTACCCCGCGTTCGCCGACTTGTGTCGCGTAGCCGTCCGGAAACGCTTCGATGTCGTCGGCGATGCCCGCGGCCGACGCGGCGGCGACGACCGCCTCGTGGCCGGCGTCGCGGGCAGCGAAGCGGACGTTCTCGTCGAGCGTGGTCGAGAACAGAAATGGGTCCTGCGGCACGACCCCGACGGCCGTCCGCAGCTGCGCGAGGGGAAGCGTCCGTATGTCGCGACCGTCGATGCGGATCGCCCCCGACGAGACGTCGAACATGCGCGTGAGCAGGCTCGCGATGGTGCTCTTTCCCGAACCGGTGCGGCCGACCAACGCGAGCTTCTCGCCCGGCTCGATCGTCAACGACACATTCCGTAGCGTGGGTTGCTCCTGCTCTCGACCGGGATAGCGGAAGTCGACGTTCTCGAACTCGATACGGCCGCGGACTTCTTCGAGCGGCTCCGCACCGGGAGCGTCCTCGATGTCGGCCGGGGTTGCGAATACGTGCTCGAGCCGCAGCATCGCCGCGCGTCCGCGCTGGAGCACGGAGATCATCCAACCGAGGGCCATCGTCGGCCACGCGAGCAAATTGAGGTAGGCGAGAAATGCGACGAGATCACCGATGCTGAGGTAGCCGGCGATGACCCTGCTACCGCCGTACCAAAGCACCACGAGCGTGCCGAGTCCGGAGGCGGTGCGCATGACGGGCACGAGTTGCCCCCGCACCCGCGCGAGGTCGAGGCTGCGATCGCGAAAAGCGCGATTCTGCTCGGCGAATGCCTCCGCTTGCTCGTCTTCGGCAGCGTAGGCACGCACCACCTGCAGCCCGGACAGGTTCTCCTGCACCCGGCTGCTCATCTGCGCGAGCCCCTCTTGCACGCGCAGCGTGTGCTCCATGATGCGACGGCTGAAGCGCTTCACGATCCAGAGAATCAGTGGGTACGGGAGCAACGCAGCGATCGTCAGGCGGGGATCGAGCGTGAGCATGATCCCGACGCCGTAGACGTAGTAGATCGGCGTATTGACGAGATTGAGAATGCCGGGACCGAGCATCATCCGCACGGCGTTGACGTCGTTGATGACACGCGACATCAAGTCACCGGTCCGTTGCTCGTGATAGAAGCGTGGGCCTAGATCCTCGAGCTTGCGGAAGAGGTCGTTGCGCAGGTCCGTTTCGATGTCGCGCCCCACGTTGAAGACGAGGGCGCGCGAGTAGGTGCGGGCGACGCCCTGCACCAGGGCGATGACGATGATGGCCATGGCCAAGCGGGCGACCTGGCCCAGGCCGTCGTCGGCGAGAATCGCATCGATCGCGTGCTTGAGCAGTAGCGGGACCGACATGGCCAGCGAGGCCGTGGCCAACAGGCAGACGATGCCGAGCGCGTACCGGCCACGGTAGCGGCGCATGTACTCGAGCAAACGGCGCATCTAGACATCATTCCACAGCGCGGCTGCCACGCAATGCGAACGGCGTGCGATCGACGCCCTCGCACTGGGCCTCGAAAACAAGAACGGGGTGGAGGTTTCCCTCCACCCCGTTCGTTTCGATCGGACTGGTCCGAATCGCTCGTCAGGTCACGTCCCTCGGGCGGGAACCCCGCGCCACACCTCGATCGCACCGAACATGCCCCGCTCAGTGTGCTTGCGCGCCGGCGGGCCGGTGAACGACACCAGCTCGTCGGCACCGAACAGGCGCGACCGGAAGACCAGCTTGTACTGCTCGAAGGGCGATACCTCGTACGTCGACGACGACAGGGATAGGCCCGAGCTCGGCGCATCGATACCGAGTGCTTCGCCGACTTCCTTGGCGCTCATTCCCTTCTCGAGCTTGCCCCAACCCTTGCGGAAGGCCGGCGTCGGCTTCGGCCCCTTCGCCTTGGCTCCGGACCGCCACTGCGGCGACAGGACGTCGCCGAACGCGACCGCGATGTCGAGCACGCCGTCGCCGTCGATGTCGGGAAGGGCTACGCCCCAGGTTCGTTCGCGGCCCTCGACCGGAAGGCCGGTGTTCTCGACGAACGTCCAGTTGCCGCGTCCATCACCGAAAAACGGCAGGACGCCGTAGACACCACCGATTTCCTCGAGGTTGGCTTTGCCGGCCACGACGAGATCGGTGTTGCCGTCGTTGTCGAGATCGCCGAGCGCGACGCCGAGCGCGTTCATTGGCACGATCCCATCGGAAGCCTTGCGCCAACGGGGGCCATGCTCGCCCTTCTCTTGGATGAACACTTCTGCGCCGGGGATCGCAGCGCCACTGGCGAGATCGAGCTTGCCGTCGCCGTTCACGTCGCCGAGGGCGATTCCCCAATAGAGACCATGGATCTCAGGTGCGGGGAGGCCCTCGGAGGCAGCGATCCAAGCTCCCTTGCCGTCACCGAGCCAGACCCGCGGCCCTGCCGAGTAGGCCGCAGCGATGTCGAGGTTGCCGTCACCGTCGATGTCGGCGATCTCGACACCGTTTCCCCACTCCTCTCCGGCGAGCCCGGCCGAGCTTTCCTGCCAAACGCCCTTGCAGTTGCCGGTGTAGGCGCGCACGCCTTCCTCCGACGCGGCCACGACAGCCGCGTCGAGACAGCCGTCGCCGTTGAAGTCGCCGAAGGCGAAATCCTCACAGCCGATCGTCGGCAGGCCGGCCGAGGCGTTCTTCCAGTTTCCCTGACCGTCGCCGAAGTAGACGAAGACCCCGCGACAGTGGTCAGCGATGCCGACGTCGACGAAACCGTCGTTGTTGGCGTCGCCAAAATCCATGCCACCGCCGCAGAAGCTTTCACGAGGCAACCCGTTCGAAGCGCTCGCCCAGTTGCCCGCGCCATCGCCCTTCCAGACGTAGGGGCCGTCGGCGAGACGCGAGACCGTACCGAGATCGGGATGGCCGTCCTTGTCGATGTCGCCGATCGCCATTTGCGACTTCCAGATCTTGCCGCTCGGCAGGCCGTTGCGAGCCGGCTCGTAACGAACCCGCGCCGGAGCTGCACTGCCACCGTCGGTCGACGACGCCGGCGCCGGCGACTGCGTTGCACTGCAGCCTGAGAGAACGACCGCGACTGCGCCCAACATCTTTGCGGCCCGAGACAACACCATCATCGAGTACTCCTCCTCACCTGTGCTTGCCCCACACGCGTCCACGTTAAGAATCGAATGCGGTTTGGAAATGGAGATGGATTGGTTGAAAACGACGGCCGCGGTCTATCAGAGGGCCCGAGGGGGGTCAAGGTAGCCCCCGGGCCAACGACCAACGTGTCGCGAGCTCTTCTCCAAACCCCGTTCGCCCCCTTCCGGACGGCCCCGACAAGGCTTTTCAGCTTGACAATCTACACCGCTTAAAGTACTAGCATCGCAGCTTTCTAGACCGATCCGGCTGGATCGGTGTGGGGAGGTTCAGTTGCGAGGACGAGGTTCAGTGGAGAGATCCGCTCGGTCGTCGATGAAAGAAAAGGCGATTTCTCCGAGAACGAAAGGAGAAAGCGAATGCGTATGAAAATGCGGAATGGGTGGACGGCGGCAGCCGCGACCGCGCTCGGTATCGTTGCCGCGGCCGGGGTCGCTTCGGCCGACCTGACGACGGAACAGAGCGGATCGATCATCGTCTTCCCGAAGGTGATGGGCACCGAGGGGCGCGACACATTGATTCAGATCTCGAACACCGGCAACGCGACCGCGTACGCGCATTGCTACTACATCAATGCTGCGATCGAGGGTCGCTGGATCGAAACCGACTTCGAGATCTTCCTCACCAAGCAACAGCCGACGCACTGGTTGGCGCGCTCGGGCCGTACCGTCAACATCTTCGACGACTTCGGCACGGACGGCGCGGGTTTCGATCCCGGTCTGATCCCGCCGGTGCCGCTCGGCTTCCAGGGTGAGTTGCGCTGCGTGCAGGTCGATTCGTCCGGCGCGCCGCTGCCGGCGAACAAGCTCACCGGATCGGCGACGCTCATTCGCGTCTCCGACGGTGACGTCAGCGAGTACAACGCGATCGCCTTCCCCGGCAACTCGCTCGTTGGCGTGAACAATTCCGACAACGTCCTCGACCTCAACAACACGCCGGGCAACGCCGGCGAGTACGACGCCTGCCCCGACACGCTGACGATCAACACGTTTGCAAACGGCGTCGACGATCCGGTGATCGTCGACCTCGGCGAGTGCTCGAGCCCGGGCGATTGCCCGATCGAGACCTTCCTGACCCTTGTGCCCTGCTCGCAGGATCTCGAGCGGCTGCGCCAGGGCGAGGTGACGATTTCGATCGAAACCTTCGACGAGTTCGAAACGGTCCGTAGCACGAGCATCACCGTCGACTGCTGGCTGAACGCGTCGCTCGACGACCCGATCTTCTCGGGTGTCTTCAACCGCGACACGCTCGCCGTGCACGCCCGCTTCAACCCGGTCGCCGGGGACGGCGGCGTCATCGGCGTGGGCGAGGAGCTGCGCATCGACGAAGACGGAGCCAGCGACAGCGCGTGGGCCGCTTTCAACCTGCACATCGAAGGCAATCGGTTCGACGCGGCGCGCGACGTCTCCGGCGACTTGCTCACCGCGCTCGCGTGCGCGGGCGGAAGCAACGCCGGCGCTTCCTGCACCGGGGCCGGCGACTGCCCCGGTGGCGCGTGCGTGAACGGCGTGCTGGACCAGATCGTACTTCCGGAGCAGCCGTAACTTCCCGCCGAAAGGTGAAAGGAGAAAGTTGTGATGTGGACGAAAGCGAGCATGATGAGGCGGGCGGTTTACGGTGCCTTCGTCGGTTCGACGCTACTCCTCGCCTCGAGCGCGGGAGCCGATGTCGTCTCCGACCAGTCCGGCGCAATTCTGATCTTCCCGCGGATCACCGTCGACACCGCCGGGGTTCTCGGCCCGGCGCAAGACTCCGTGATCCAAATGACGAATACTTCGAATTCGGTCGTGTCCGCGCGTTGTTTCTACGTCAACGCGACGGGTCACTGCAGCGGCTCCGACGAGCCCTGCGTCAACTCGACCGGCTGCAACACGGGTGAGAGCTGCCTGCCGCAGTGGACCAAGCGCGACTTCCGGTTGACGCTCACCAAGCGGCAACCGCTCGCCTGGCGCGCCAGCGAGGGCCTCTCCGATCTGCCGTGCGACGGCATCGGCAGCCCCGATGGGGGTTGCCCCTTCGGACTCTCGAACATCGGAGCTGACGGCTCGGTGTCTTCGATCCCCCCCGTCGCCGAGGATCCGTTCTACGGCGAACTGCGCTGTGTGCAGGTCGATCCGGAGAGCTTTCAGCCTTCGGCCGGACTCAACGACGGCAACCTCCGCAGCGGCGATCTCAAGGGCGAAGTCACCAACGTGATCGTCGACGGCGAGGCGCCCGACGCCCATAAGCACAACGCGATCGCGCTCCAGTCGACGACCGTCAACGACAACGACGACGTCCTCGAAATCGGAGGCACGGATCCCGAGTACAATGCATGCCCGAGCGTCCTCACCTTGAACCATCTGTTCGAGGACGCCGCGGTGAGCTACGGCCGCGGCGGCGGCAACTCGACCGTTCGCAGCCGCCTCACGGTCGTCCCCTGTAGCCAGGATTTCTTGAACGACACGACCGATCCGGTGGTGCTCCAGTTCCTCATCTTCAACGAGTTCGAGCAGCGCTTCTCCGCGTCGACCTCGTTCGATTGCTGGAGAGAGATCCCGCTTGCCGACATCGATACCCGCCCGGGACCGTTCGGTGACGAGTTCTCGATCTTCAGCGCCAACGTCCAGGGCACGCTCGGCGGCCAGACCCGGGTCCGCCCGGTTGGCGCCAGCGACCAGGGGAACGGCGTGCTCGGCGTCCTCGTCGAGGATTGGACGAGCTCGTCGACGACGAAGAGCGCCGCGAGCAACGTCCACTTCTTCGGGTCCACGTCTCGGGGCGACCAGATGGTCCTGAGCGCGGACAACATCCCCTGAGCCACGAACTCGACCTCGCACCTCGAAAGGGGCAGGAGCGCAAGCTCCTGCCCCTTTCGTTTTTTTGCTCGCCCAACGTCGTCCCGCAGCTCCCGTGACCGACGGCAGCCCCCTCACGTACACGCATCTCGGTAGCTTTTTTTTCTTCGCGAATTGAGACACTCTCCGCCCATGCCTCGCTTGCCTGGCGGTCGCCATTCATTGCTCGCATGTGCGCTTGCCCTCTGCATCGTCCAGCCCGGGAGCGCCGAGGTTTCGACGGACTACCCGGGGGCGATCCTCGTGTTCCCGAAGATCGAGAGCGACGCGCAACGCGATACGATCGTGCAGGTGACCAACAACACGGGCGTCCGCGTCTTCCTACGCTGCTTCTACGTCGACGGCCGTGTCGACCGTGACGGTGGTGACCCGTCGTGGCTGGTGACGGACTTCCAGATCACCCTCACGCGCAGCCAACCGACGGTCTGGGTGGCCGGCGAGGGGCTTCCTGCCGTCCCCTCCGATCGCCCCGACGATCTCTACCCCGGCCCAGTTCCCCCCGTTGGCGACGGGTTTCGGGGCGCACTGCGCTGCATCGTCGTCGACGAGTCGGAACGACCGATCGGGGCGAACGCGCTGACGGGAGAAGCGACGATCATCGACCGAACGACCGGCGACAGCCACAAGTACCCGGCGATCAGCGTTCGCGGGTTTTCCGCGAACAACGGCGACAACACGCTCCTCCTCGACGAGAGCGAGTACGGAACGTGTCCGCGGGTTCTCCTCCTGAATCACTTCTTCGACGACGCACCCGACCCGGTCGTCGACGCGCCCATACGAACCACCCTCACCATCGTTCCGTGCAGCATGGACCTGGAAAACTCGGTGCCGGGCACCGCCACCGTGCAGTTCGAGGTGTTCAACGAGTTCGAGCAACGACTCTCCACGAGCCTTCCCGTGAACTGCTACGAAGACGTCGAGCTCTCGTCGATCGACCGGGCTTCGCAACCCGAGTTGTCGATTTTCAACTTCGCGCTGCAGGGCACGCTGGTCGGCCTCAGTCGCATGCGTCCCGTCCTCGACGCGCGCACCGACACCGGACATGGCGTCCTGGCGGTGGCGCTGGAGGTGCGCGGAGATGGTCTGTCGACCGCACCGGCGCACGTGCACTTCGTCGGCGGTAACCTGCAAGCCGACGTAATCGTGCTCTCCGAGCCGTTCTGAGCGGGCCTACTCGAGCCCAGCGAAGTCGAACGGGTCGCCATACCCCAGCCCAACGAGGGTGAGCTGGACCTTCGCCTCCAGTTCGTCCGGATTGGTGCGATCCGTCAATCCGAGTTCCAAGGCCCAGCAATCGCAGCGCGACAGCAGCCGCAGCCCGTAGTGCTGATCGAGGAACTCGCTCTGCACGACGTCGTACCGTGTCGCGAAGATGAGGCCGAGCCAACGCGCCAGCTTCAGTTCCATCGACGCGTCAACCTCCTGGACCTCGTTGCCCGTCAAGAACCGATAGCTGATCCCGGCACGCGAGCGCATCGCGAGGCGCGTGCTCTCCTCCGGATCGCTCCAGGGGTCCTCGAGAAAGAGCCCAACCCGGGCAGCCGTGAGCTCCCGCGCTCCATGATCGAACTGCGACGCAAACGACAGCGAAACCGTCTCCAGTGGGTGTACGGCCGCACCGATGTCGATGTCGGAAAAGGAATCATCCTCGATCTCATCGCGCGCCACGCTCGGCAATCGCCTTTCGACGTCGACGCTCTGCCCCGCCCACAC
>CALJUJ010000413.1 GCA_937975525.1 uncultured bacterium | reverse complement strand
TCGCGTTTTCGCCCGACGGCAAGTACGTTGCGTCAGCGGGCGGCAGGTTCACGCTGCCGTTCGGGAAGATCGACGTAGCGTTCGACGACGAGCAACTCGTCTGGGGACAGCGGCACCTGATCCGCTTCGTGCCGGCAACCGAGACGGAGGTCATGGGCTTCCAGAATCGCTACCGGCAGCCGGGCATCGGAGCGCCGCTGGCGGCCGCCACGGAGCCGCTGGATCCGGATCATCCCGCAGGCGACTTCGTCGGTCCCAACGTACGCATCCCCGTGTCGATGCTGCTGCGCCTCCCGAATCCGAGCGCGCAGGTCGCCTCCAACCGGCTGGCTGGAGAGCTCGAGCTGCACACCATCTCCGACCCGCCGACGACGACGGTCGGGGAATGGACGGTCCCTCTCGAACAGGAGTCGACGGCGGCGCTGGCGCTCACGCTGACCCAGGCTCGTCCCTGGGCGACGAACTTCGCCCACTTCCTCGGCAACGTGACCCAGGCGGAGCGCGCGCCGCATTTCGGCGGCCGCGAGCCGCATCGAAGCGGGCGCATCCCGGTGGTGTTCGTGCACGGGACGGCCTCGAACTTCAGCACCTGGGCGAACACCATCAACGATCTCGACAGCGATCGCACGATCCGCGAGCACTTCGAGTTCTGGTTCTTCAACTACGACAGCGGCCAGCCGATCCTCTATTCGGGCATGCAGCTGCGCCGCATGTTGACCGCCGCCGAGGAGGCCTTCCGCGCCGATGGTGAGGATCCCTGCCTGCGCGAAATGGTCATCGTCGGTCACAGCCAGGGCGGCCTGCTCGTCAAGTTGACCGCGATCGATTCGGGCGACAAGTTTTGGCGCAACGTCAGCGACGAGCCCATCGACGAGGTCGACGTGTCCGAAGAGACGCGCGCCCTGGTGAAGGAAGTGATGTTCGTCGAGCCGCTGCCCTTCGTCGATCGGGTCATCTTCATCGCCACCCCGCATCGGGGCAGCTATCTGGCGGGTCCGTCGATCGTTCGCCGTCTGGCGCAGAAGCTGATCACGCTCCCGGCCAGCGTCGCGCGGCTCGGTCCCGAGCTCCTCGGGTTCGACAAGGTCCGCAGCCTGGGGCGCATGCAGACGCTGCCGACCAGCATCGACAACATGGCGCCCGGCCATCCGTTCGTCGCCACCATCTCGAAGATTCCGGTCGATCCCGACATCGCGGCGCACACCATCGCCGGCGTGGTCGGTGACGACCCGCCCGAGGAGGGTGGGGACGGAGTCGTCAAGTACATGAGCGCGCACATCGACGGGGTCGAGTCGGAGCTGGTGGTGCCGTACCCCCATTCGATGCAGGCGCAACCGGAAGTCGTCGCCGAGATCCAGAGGATCCTGCACGAGCATCTCGACGGGAGCGTCTGCAAGAACGGAGCGATGGAGTGAGACGCGGCGCTTCGGGCGCCGGCGCGGTGAAGCGAACCACGGTGCGAGGTCGGTCGAGCCTGCATCGACGAGAACAGGGAGGGGAAGGATGAAGTCGAATCGTATTCGTAGAACGGTCGTGGGCGGCGTGCTCGGCGTCGTATGGCTGGTCGGGTCGATGGCCGCGGGGCCGCAGCGCGCCGAGGCATTCGAGTTGAGTCACTTCACGACGTTGCCCGGGCTCATCAATCCGACCGACCTGTTCTTGCCGCCACCGGAGCTCGGCCAGGTGTTCTACGTCCAGTACAACGCCTACTACGGCACCGACACGTTCCGGAACTCACACGGCGACTCGGTCGACCAGATCAGCTTCACCGGTCGCCTTGGGCAGACGCGGACGATCGATCTCGACCTCGACGTCGACGTCTGGACGGTCGCGCCCCTGCTGCTCTACGCGCCCGATCGGGAGATCCTCGGGGCGCGCTACGGTACCGCGCTGCTGGTGCCGTTCGGCAACCCTTCCGTCGGTGCGACGCTGACGACGAAGGCCGGCTTCGGCGGTAGCATCGACGAATCGAGCACGGACATCGGCGACCTCTATTTCCAGCCGCTTACTCTGCAGTGGGGGGTGTCGCGCGGGGGCATGCCTCGCGGCGACGTGACCTTCGCGTACGGCTTTTACGCACCCACCGGAGCCTACGAGGCTGGGGCGGCCGACAACGTCGGGCTCGGCTTTTGGGGACACCAGCTGCAGACGGCCGGTCGGTGGAGCTTCGACGAAGATCGGACGTTCTCGGCCTTCGGAGCGCTCACCGGTGAGATCAATCACAACAAGCAAGACGTCGACGTGGTGCCGGGTGCCCATCTCACGTTCAACTGGGGCGTGCGCAAGGAGCTGCTCGAGCAATACGTCGAGCTCGCGGTCATCGGCTACAGCACCTGGCAGATCTCTGACGACAGCGGCGCCGATGCGCCATCGCCGTCGAAGCGCGTGCGCGACCAGGTCCACGCAGCCGGCGTACAGGTCGGCATTCCAGGATTCGGTCTCGCGATGAAGTACTTGTACGAGTACGGCGCCGAGGACCGCTTCGAGGGGCAGACCGTGACGCTCTCGTTCGCGTTGCCGTTGGATCGAGTCGCCGAGTTGGTCCGTGGCGCAGGTTGAGGCGGTGATGGTGGTCGATGGTGTCCTTGAGGTCTAGCGCCGCCATCGCCGTCGTATTCTCGTGTATCCTCTGGGCGGCCGGCTCGGCGG
>CALJUJ010000412.1 GCA_937975525.1 uncultured bacterium | reverse complement strand
GACGCTCCAGCGCGATGTCTACTTCATCGAGGTGAGCCTGGGCGTCGAAAAGCACGCACTGATCCTCGATCTGGCCTGCGGCTTCGGCGCCACGGCGAACGAGCTCGCGACCCGCGGCTACACCGTGGTCGCCTCCGACCTCTCGGCCGACATGCTCACGGTGGCCGAGAACGAGGCGATCAAGGCGGCGCAGCAAGTGAGCGGCTTCGTGCCGCCGAAGTTCGTGCGCGAGGACATGCGCGAGCTGGGCTACGAAGAGGCCTTCGACGGCGCCTACCTCTGGTCGACGAGCTTCGGCTACTTCGAGGACGAGAAGAACCTCGCCGTGTTGCAGTCGCTGCACCGCGCGCTCCGCCAGGGCGGGATGCTGCTGATCGACGTGGCGAACCGAGACTACATCGCGTCGCGCACGCCGAGCCTGGTCTGGTTCGAGGGCACGCGCGCCATCTGCATGGATGACACGTTCTTCGATTTCTTCTCCAGTCGCCTGCGCGTGAAGCGCACGGCGATGTTCGAGGGCGGCTCCTCGCGCGAGCTCGAATACTCGATCCGCCTCTATGCGCTGCACGAGCTCGGCAAGATGCTGCACGACGTCGGGTTCAAGGTCATCGAGGTCACCGGACACATCGCGCACCCCGGCGTGTACTTCGGGGCCGAGTCCCCGCGCATGATCGTGCTGGCGGAGCGCGGCTGATGCGCCCCGCCTCCCCCTCGATGCGGGCCATCGAGGACCTGATTGGGGATCTGGGCCTGGAGAGCTCGAGTTCGCTGCCGGACCGGCATTTCTACGCGCGCGATCTGTGGCCCAGGCACCACATCGCGGTGCGTGACGGCGCCATCGCGGAGCACCAGCCCGCCGGCGTCGTGTGGCCACGTAACAAGGAGGACGTCGCACGCATCGTGACGCGCTGTCGTGCCGAGGGCATCCCGGTCGTGCCGTACGGCGCAGGCTCCGGGGTCTGTGGCGGCGTGCTTCCGGACGAGCGCACCGTGGTGATCGACACCAAGCGGCTCGAGGCGATGGAGGTCCGAGGCGACGTGCTGCGCGCGGGCGCGGGCGTGATGGGCATCCGGCTCGAAGAGGATCTGGCGGCGCGGGGCCACACGCTCGGCCACTTCCCGTCGTCGATCTTGTGCTCCACGGTGGGTGGCTGGATCGCGGCGCGCAGCGCCGGGCAATGCTCGGGCCTGTACGGCAAGATCGAGGACATGGTCGTCTCGCTCGAGTGCGTGCTGGGGAGCGGCGAGATCGTCAAGCTGATGCGCCGCACGCAAGGGCCGGATCTGACGCCGCTCATGGTCGGCAGCGAGGGTATCTTCGGGGTCGTGACCGAGGCCGAGCTGAGGGTCTGTCCGGCGCCGGAAGCGCGCGCTTTCGCTGCGTTTTCCTTCCCCTCGACGGAGGCCGGCTGGGAGGCGATGCGCGAGATCTTCCAGGCGGGGCTGCGCACGGGGGTGGCCCGCCTCTACGACCCGTTCGACTCGTTCATGGCGAGGCGCGGTGCGGTGAGCGGCAAGAAGAGCAAGCGCGCAGCAGGGGCGCTCGGCGAGCTGAGGCACAAGCTCAAGCAGACGGCGCTCCGCACGCTGCTGCGCGCGCCGAGCGTGCTAAACGGCGTGATCGACAACCTCGGCGATCGCACCTTCGGCGGGAGCATGTTGATCCTCGTTTTCGAGGGCAAGATGCGTGACCACCAGGAAGACCTGGCGCGCCTGCGTCACATCGCCACCAAGCGCGAGGGCCGCGACCTCGGCGAGGGTCCGGCGCGTCACTGGTTCTCGCATCGCTACGCGGTGAGCTACCGCCAGGCCCCGGTGTTCATGTCGGGATCGTTCAGCGATACGATGGAGGTCGCCGCGCCCTGGTCGCGGCTGAAGGACCTGTACGAAGGCGTTCGCCAGGCGATGGGGCCGCACGTGTTCGTGATGGCGCATTTTTCTCACGCCTACCCGGACGGCTGCAGCATCTACTTCACGTTCGCGGGCGCGGAGACGACGAGGCAGCGCACCGAGGAGCTCTACGACCGCACTTGGCGTGATGCGCTCGCCGCCGTCGTGGCCGCGGGCGGGACGCTCTCGCATCACCACGGCGTCGGGCGCAGCAAGGCACCGCGGCTCGGCAGCGAGCTCGGGCTCGGCGTCCCCATCACGCGCGCCATGGGCTCGGTCTTCGATCCCGCGGGGATCATGAACCCGGGCAACCTGCTGCCGAGCACGCGCGTGCGCCGCGGGCACCGCGCGCGGACCGTCGCCGACGACGCACCCAGCTTCGACGACGAGTCGCTGCTCGTCGAGGTCAGCGGCAAGACCTCGGTCGAGCGGCTCGAGGCGATGGCAGGCGCGCGGGGCATGACGCTCGGGCTCGGGGGCGCCGCACCCGGTGAGTCCGTCGCGAGCTCCCTCGCGGGGGGCGCGCCGGGCGCGCCGGCGCCGGCCGAAGATGCGGTTGACCATTTGATTGCCGGGTTGGTCGCCGATCTGCCCAGTGGCGACCAGCTCGTGATACACCCTGGTCCACGACGCGCGGTGGGGCCCGACCCCACGGCGCTCTTTCTCGGCATGGAACAGCGCGTGGGAACCATCTCGTCCGCTCACCTCCGGCTTCACCGCAAGGGGCTGCGCGCGCGCGGCATGGCGGCCGACATCGAGCGCAACCCGTCCATCGGCTCGTCCGAGCGCCTCCTGATCGAGAGCGTCACGAAGGCAGCCTCGCGCGCCAGATTCGAGGAGCCGTGAGCGCGCCTCGTCTGCTTCTCGGGTTGGGGTCGGCGGCGGTCGCGCCCGCGCTCTCCGGGGCGGCCGACGCCCAGGCCGAGGGGCCCGGGGCAGTGCAGGAGGCCAAGGGCGCGAGCGACGCTGCGACCGAGCCTGCGGCGGGCACGCCCGACGAGTCCGGCCCGCCCGCGAGCTACGGCGGAGCCGCTCCGGCGGCCACCCCGCCGCCCCAGACGCCGCACGCGCTGCCCCCGGGTGAGAAGCGCAAGCCTCAGGACTTCGACGGTCGCGAGGACGTGACGACGGTCGGACAGGACGCGCTCTGGATCCCGCGGGTGATCTTCTTCCCGGCGTATCTCGTCGCCGAGTACCTGGTGCGCGCCCCGCTCGGTGCGATCACGGTCGCCGTCGAGCAGAACGACGTCATCAGCGAGGTGCTCGGCTTCTTCACGTTCGGGCCGGACAACAACATCGGGATCATCCCGACGGGCTTCGTCGACTTCGGGTTCCGTCCGAGCGTCGGCGTATACTTTTTCTACGATGACTTCCTGGTCAAAGACAACGATCTGCGAGCAAGCTTCGGCTTCGGTGGGATCCGCTTCATCAGCGCTGGCGTCGCA
>CALJUJ010000411.1 GCA_937975525.1 uncultured bacterium | reverse complement strand
GGAATTGCTTGGGTGCATGGCGTCGCGAGGAGACCGGTTGCGGGGATGGGCGCAAGGCCACCCTCCCCTCGCGGGCGGCCCCACCGCATTCGTGCGCGCCCCCGGCGGCCAGGCTCGGGAGGGCGCTCGCATGTCGCTGACGCCGGGCACGATCGCCCACACGGCGCTCTTCTCGCTCTGGCAGCGACTGAAGCTCGGCGAGGGAGGTCTACTCGGCATGGTCGCGTGGCTCGTCGCCTGGGAGTCGCGCGACATCGTCGTGACGGTGCTGGTGACCGGCCTCCTCGCGCTGCTGCTCACGTCGCTCTATCTCTTCAACGACGTGTGTGACCGCATCGTCGATGCACACAACCCGAAGAAGACGGCCGCCCATCGCCGGCCCCTACTCGAGCAGCCCCGTACGTTCGCACTGCTGGCGGTCGGGCTTCACCTCGGCGTCGCCGGCGCCGCGTGGTACGCGCTCGGCTCCTGGGCGGCCGGGTCGACGCTCCTGCTGCTGTTGCTCAACCCTCTGTACTCGCTCTGGGTGAAGAGGATCCCGGTTCTGGACGTCTTCACGGTGGGCGTGATGGGCGGCGCCTTGGTCGGCCTCGGCACGGACGCGCTCGACCTTCTCCTGCTCGCGGCGACGATGACGGCGATCAGCCATGCGTTTCAGACGCGCGTCGACGAGCGCGCCGATCGTGCCGTCGGCATCGCCAGCTCGGCCGTGGCCGCGCACCGCAACTGGATCTGGTTGGCTCTCGCCGTCGCCTACGGTTGCACCGTCTTCGTCCGCCTCGGACCAATGGCGGCGGCCTCGGCTGCCCTTCCCTTCCTGCTCCTGCGACTCGCCCACGACGCGAATCCGGCTTGGATGCTGGCGCGGGTCTACTTCGGCGCGGTGTGGATTCTGGCGACGGTCCGATGAGCTCGCCGAGTCGCCCCCGCGCCGGCTGGGACGACGCGCCGCCGAAACAACGAGCGCGCACCTACTATGCGGCGACGACATGGATCTACCGCTGGGCCTGGGGATCGTCATTCCACTTCGCACCGCTCGTCGCGGGCCGATCGCGACGAGCTGCGATCGCGGCCTACGAAAGCCGCATCGCCGACTGTCTCGAGGTCGCGCCCGGCGCCACCGTGCTCGATCTGGGGTGTGGCATCGGCGGCCCGGCGCAGGCCGTTGCCGCGCGCACGGGAGCCCGCGTCGTCGCCATCAACGCGACCCCCGAGCAGCTTCTCGCCATGCCGCGCCGCTGGCGGCAGCCGGAGGGACGCATCGCTCCGATCGGCGGCGACTTCCAGGCTTTGCCGCTGGCGACGGCGGTAGCCGATGGCGCCTTCGCGTTCGAGGCGCTGTGCCACGCCGTCGATCTCGGCGCGACGTTCCGCGAGGTGCGACGCGTGCTGCGCCCGGGAGCAGTGCTGTGCTTCTCGGACTGGTGTCTGACTGCCTCTTTCGACCCGGGGAATCGCGAGCACATGGACCTGCGACGTACGATCGAATCGTCGTACGGGGTCGTCCGTCTGCGGTCGCACGCGGAGTGGCGCCAGGGACTCGCCGAGGCCGGCTTCGTCATCGAACGACTCGCTGACGCCGCAGGCGACGAAGCAGAGCCTTGGTATCGAGCTCTGCAACCGCGCGACCGCAGCCTGGACGGACTGGCGCGCGCCTCCTGGAGCCGCACGTTGCAGGAATCGCTGCTGCGCATCGCCGAACGGCTCGTGCTCGCGCCGCCCGGCACCGGATCGGCGGTTCGCTGTTTGCGCGCCGGGACCGTCGCGCTCGTCCGTGCCGGAGAGCTCGGCATCTTCACGCCGATGTTGTTCGCCCGCTGCCACAACCCCGACGTCGGCTAAATCACTTGCTTTAGGTGAGGTGGTTGCCTACGGTCGGCGAGCGCCATGCCGCGAGCCGACACCCGCCTGCGACTCCTCCTCACCGCCGAGAAACTGTTTGCCGAACGGGGCGTCGAGGCCGTCTCGCTGCGCGAGATCAACATCGCCGCCGGCCAGAAGAACTCTGGTGCGAGCCACTACTACTTCGGCTCCAAGGACGGGCTCATCGAAGCGATCTTCCGATACCGGCACGCCGGCACCTACGAGCGACGACGCAGCTTCGCCGACGCCATCGAAGCGACGGGTGCAGTGGTCGGAATTCGGGACATGGTCGCCGCCTTGATCGTCCCTCTCGCCGAGCAGTTCACTGGCAGCGCCGGCGGCAGCCGCTACGTGCGATTTCTCCAACAAGTCCACGACGAGCCTCGCACCCGCGGATTCGCGCGCTTCCGCGACAAGGTCGACGAAGCGCAGGTGCGTATCGAGCGACGCCTGCGCCATGCCTTGAGCCCGATGCCCCGCAGGCTCGTCGACCTGCGCCTGCGGCTGATGGCCGACCACATCATTCATGCGTTCGCCGCGCGCGAGCGCGAGCGCCGGCGTCGCCGACCGCAGCGCGACGACACGAGCTTGTTCGTCAACAATCTGATCGACACCTGGTCGGGTGCCCTGAAGGCGCCCGTATCCGAGGATACCGCGCGCGAGATCGAGACGGCGAGCTCGCGCAACGCGTAGCCCGAACGTACCCACAAACGAGAAAGCACGAAATGGAACCACTCACTCCCGCCACCTTCGCAGCGAAATTCCCGGACAAGCCGGCAGTCATCTACGGCAATGGCGAGGTCGTCGAAACGTACGGAGAGCTCGAGCGTCGGTCCCGTGCCCTTGCCCACGTCCTGCGCCGCCAGGGGCTGCAACCGGGAGACAGCGTCGCCGGCCTCGTCGGCAACGACGACATCTTCTTCGACCTCTTCTGGGCCTGCCACCGAACCGGGCTCTACTTCACGCCGGTCAACTGGCATCTGCAGCACGACGAGGTCGAGTACATCGTCGCCAACTGCGACGCGAAGGCGTTCGTCGCTGGAGCACGATTCGCCGAGCTCGCCGCGCGCATCGGTCGGCAAAACGACCGCCTGATCTCGCGCCTGGCGGTCGGCGGTCCGATCGACGGGCACGCCGACCTGGCCGCCGAGATGGCAGCCAGCCCGGATGCGCCGCTCGGCGACGAGCTCGAGGGCTCGCTGATGCTGTACTCCTCGGGAACGACCGGCCGCCCGAAGGGCGTGCGGCGGCCACTGTCGGGGAAGCCCGCGGGAGATCACGGCGCCAACCTCGCCGCGGTCGGCCTGCTGTTGCTGTTCGGCATCAGCGACGCCGATCGCTATCTGGTCCCGGCGCCGCTGTACCACGCCGCACCGCTCATCTTCTCGGCGGCGCACCATCGCATCGGCGCTACGACCGTCGTCATGCGCCGCTTCGATCCCGAGGACGCGCTGCGTACGATCCAGGACCAGCAGATCACCGCATCGCAGTGGGTTCCGACCCATTTCCGCCGGCTTCTGCAGCTGCCCGCGGATGTGCGAAAGAAGTACGACGTCTCGTCCCTGCGGATCGCGATCCATGCCGCCGCCCCCTGCCCGATTCCGCTGAAGGAGCAGATGATCGAGTGGTGGGGCGATGCGGTCATGGAATACTACGCGGGTACGGAGGGCGGCGGCACGCTGATCGGCGCCCGCGACTGGCTCGCACACAAGGGTTCCGTGGGACGTCACTGGGCGGGCGGCGCCATTCACGTCCTCGACGAACAGGGAAACCGGATCTCCGAGCCGCACCGCGAGGGCGCCGTCTACTTCGAGGCCCCGCCCGACCCGGGCCAACGCTTTTCCTATTACAAGGACGAGGCGAAGACGGCCGGGTCGTATCGCAACGATCTCTTCACTCTTGGGGACATCGGCTATCTCGACGAAGACGGCTTTCTGTACCTCACGGACCGCCAGTCGAACATGATCATCTCGGGCGGGGTCAACATCTACCCACAGGAAACCGAGAGCCACCTCGTGATGCACCCCAAGGTTCACGACGTCGCCGTCCTCGGCGTGCCGAACGAGGAGATGGGGGAAGAGGTCAAAGCCGTCGTCGTCGCCGCCGCGGGGGTCGCGGTCGGGGCCGAGCTCGAAGCCGAGCTGATCCAGTTCTGTCGCGACCACATCGCCCACTACAAGTGTCCGCGAACCATCGATTTCGTCACCGAGCTGCCGCGCACCGAGACGGGCAAGATGGCCAAACGCAAGCTGAAGGAGAAGTATTGGGGGGCGGGCAACCGCCTGGTTTGACGGCCCGCGCCCGGCGAGCGCACACAGGAGACGACATGTCGATCGTTCCCGAAGGCACCAAGATCGTACTCGAGCCGCGCGACGAGTACTGCCACGAGCCCGAAGCAGCGACGAACTATAACGAGTCGATGTACTTCAACGTGTTCGACCCGACGCGCCTGGTCGGCGGCTGGTTTCGCCTCGGCAATCGGGTGCACGAGGGCTATGCGGAGATGTCCTGCTGCATCTACCTCGCGGACGGTCGTATCGGGTTCATGTACGCGCGGCCGGCGATCGAGCACAACCGCGAGCTTGCGGCCGGCGGCATGCGGTTCGACGTCGTCGAGCCGTTCCGCGAGCTGCGCGTCACCTACGATGGCCCCGTCTGCCTGCTGCGCGAGCCGCGGCAGATGGCCGATCCGTCGAGCGCGTTCAAGAACAACCCGAGCGTCGACTGCCACGTCGACCTCGCCTACACGGGCGTCGCGCCGATGTACGGCGGCAAGACCGTGCGCGAGGACGGCTCCGACATCCCTCTGGATCCGGAGAAGTCGTTCGCGCGCGCGCACTACGAACAGCACGTGCGAGCTTCCGGCACGATCGTCGTCGGCGACGAGCGCCACCAGATCGATGGCTTCGGCTTGCGCGACAAGTCGTGGGGACCGAGATACTGGCAGGCGATCTACTGGTACCGTTGGTTGCCGATGAGCTTCGGCCGGGACTTCGCCATGATGCTGTCGATCGTCGCCGCCGAGAACGGGGCCGTCCGGCGTTCGGGCATGGTGCTGCGCGAGGGGGCCTACGTTCCGGTCGTCGACGCCAAAGTCGAGAGCGAGTGGGACGAAGACGGCTATCAGACGCGCTTGCGCGCGTGGGCGCGGACCGACGAACGCGAGTACGAGATCTCCGGCCGCATCCTCTCCCTCATTCCGTTGCGTAACCGCCGACGCGCCGCCGACGGCTCCCGGCTCGTCACCCGCATCACCGAGGGCATGACCGAGTTCCACTGCGACGGACGGATCGGCTACGGTTTCTCCGAGTACCTCGATCAGGTCGTCGACGGGAAACCGGTGGGCCTCGACCAGACCTGAGGTGTGCGGCGAAGAGCGAAGTGCCGGTCCCGCCCGGAGAAAGGCCGATCCATGCGCGCTGCGGTAATGCGCCAACGACGTCTCGAGGTCGCGACGGTCGACGACCCGATCCCCGGACCGGGCCAGGTG